>CALINZ010000250.1 GCA_938045085.1 uncultured Collinsella sp.
CGGCGCCGCCAATCACCACGCAGCGGCACACGATCTCAAATCGATCGATCAGCAAAAAGCCGACAAGCAGCACCGCCAAGATTCCGACGATGTTGTCGATGCCAATCAGCAGCAGGCTCAGCAAAAAGAGCAGCACCGTTGCAAGCGCGCGGTTGTCGACGACCGACCTCACGTATTCAAAGAGCCGATCGGGCACCTCGAACGCTTGCCTATCGTCTTTTGTCATATCAAGATCCTCACAAGCGAAAAGCGTTATTCGATGATGTAGCCGACGCCCCAGACGTTTTTGATAAAGCGTGGCTTTTGTGCGTCGTCGCCGATCTTTTCGCGCAAGTGGCGAATATGCACCATCACCGTATTGTTGGAGCCGGGCATAAAGTCCTCGTTCCACACCGCGCGGAACAGGTCCTCCACGGCCACCACGCTGCCGCGATGCTCGACCAGATACAGCAAGATTGAATACTCGGTGGGCGTGAGGCGAACCGGTGAACCGTCCACTGTCACGGAACGAGCATCGCGGTTGATCTCCAAGCCGTCGAGCTGAATGGTCGGCGACTCGGCCGCCTGTGCACGACTACCGTAGCTGGTGTAGCGGCGAAGCTGAGCGTGCACGCGCGCGATGAGCTCCAGCGGACGGAACGGCTTAACCACGTAATCGTCCGCGCCAAGCGAAAGGCCCCCGATCTTGTCTTGCTGGGCATCGCGCGCCGTCAGCATGATCACAGGATAGGTATGGCTGGAACGGATCGTACGCAGCAGCACAAATCCATCGATATCGGGCAGCATGACATCCAGCAGCGCCAAATCGAACTCCTGCTCCAAGATTGCCTTGGCAGCATCGGCCCCGCTATAGGCAATCTGGACATCAAAGCCCTCTTTTGTAAGGTAGATACCAACCAAGTCGGCGATGGCCTTCTCGTCATCAACTACCAGTATGCGCTCGTTCATGCGTGCTCCTCTCGCGCTCCATTATGCCCGAGGCGACGCACGCCACACACAACAAGCGTGGGTGATTAAGTCGGCCTTAAGCACCCTTGTGCCCGTTCGGGCGCGGATGTGGGCCACGCACGCACGCGATGATCGTCGACGCCGGCAAACGATATACTCTAGTTCCAGAAGAGACCATCCCGTCGAAAGCGAAATCTGTGAAGTCCCTCACCTCTTTTGCAAAGCGCTCAGCCCAGCTTGCCGCCGGCTTTGTCTGCGCTATCGCCCTTGCCGCTGGCGCGCCCACCGTCGCCGGCGCCCAAGTGCTCACGACCGACAATGTTTGCGGCAAAACCGCCGATGCGCGCGGCATCACGGCCGAAAACCTGCCCGATATCGATGCGACCAATGCCCTCGTCATGGGCAAAGACGGCACCGTCTACTATGGGCGCGGCGCCGATGAGCAGGTCAAGATTGCCTCGATCACCAAGGTCATGACCGCAATCCTAACCGTCGAGAATTGCAAGATGGACGAGAAGGTCACGGTGAGCAACGCCGCAGCCACCGTGGGTAATTCGACCGCCGGCTTGCTCGAAGGCGACGAGCTTACCGTGGAGCAGGCGCTGCGCGGCCTGATGATTCCCTCGGGCAACGACGCCGCCATCGTGCTCGCCGAATATGTGGGCAAGAAGATCGACCCTAAGACCAAAGACGCCGAGGCCACATTTGTGAAGGCCATGAACGAGCGCGCTAAGAAGCTCGGCTGCACCGGTACGCTTTTTGAAAACCCGCATGGTCTGGACTTTGATGAGTGGGCTGGCGATATGCACTCAACCGCACACGACGTGGCGCTGATGATGCAGGAGGCCATGAAAAACGACACGATCCGCGAGGTCGTAGCGAGCGAGGATTCCTGGATCGAGGTCACGGGCGCCGACGGCACCGACCATTCGCATTCCATGGACACGCATAACTATTTGCTGGGCCAAGATGGCAACATCGGTGGCAAGACTGGCACCACCGACGATGCAGGCTATTGCTTTACGAGCGCCTACAACCGCGACGGCGACGAGATCTACACCGTTATTTTGAACTCCACCACCACCGATCAGCGCTTTACCGATACCGCCGCCCTTGCCAATTGGTACTACGGTCACAAGGTGACGGTCGCAATCGCCAACACGCAGGAAAAGACCGCCAACGGCAACCCGCTTATGGCACGCATTAGCCAGACAGATTGGACGGACAAGACGATCGACGCCACGCTCGCCGACCCCGCCGCACAGGCAACGGTGTTCTCACTCGCCGGCGAAGTGACCGAAAAAGTTAGCTACGATGACCTTTCGGGCACGGTGCATGTTGGCGACAAGGTAGGCAGCGTTACGCTCAAGCAGGACGGCACCAAGGTCGCCGTCATGGACCTGGTTGCCGACGAGGAAGGCACAGGGCCGAATCCCATTGAATGGCTCCTCGTGAAGCTCGACCGCTTGGGCCGCCGCATCGACAACCGCCCACTTGCGGCAGAGAGCGAGACCGTAGCCAAGGCTCCTGAGATGTAGGGCTGGGGGAACATTACATTTGAGATTGGAGAGGCGTCCAACGGGCGCCTCTTTTTGAATACCTCTTAAACGGGATGCGTCAGAATCACCAAAGCGACATTGCTAGCCGTTTACCTTCGCTGTGTCTTTTCGGACCTTGAAAACGGGTCCACCGGGCATGCTAGTAGATCCTTTCGACCTCCTTGGTCAAGGCCCTGAAAAGATCCCCAGCTGAGGGGTCTGCCCCAGGACACAGCGATTGCCAGGCACCCGTTTCTCCGATGGTGCCCGCACTCGTCATAACAAGATCGTCGCTCCGCCTGCGAATGGAGACACTAACGGAGCGGCCATTATGGAACCCATGGATATCGACTTTATTTATGCGCCCATCAGCTAGATAACTAATCATGACATTGATGCTGTCACCATACTCCGGCAATTCGAAGCCGTGGGAATCCATCAATAGCTTCACGTCCTGATGGTAAATGCGGGCCTCGACGACATTCTTGGGCATCTTCCCCGTCTTTGTTGGAGAGCAAAAGCTGATGCTTGGCTCCTCTTCGCTCATGCCTCGGTCAAACCTAAGCATGCACGGGCATACCGACTCAATGGTTCGCAAGGCGTCCGCCGCGACCTTTTCCTCGGTAAACATCTCCACGTCGATGCCGTTTTCTTCCATATAGGCACGGTTTTTACGTTGAAGCTCTAGCCGAGCCGCAGCCTCCCCATCTCCACGCTGTTCCCAATTTCCGGAGTCGGCGACATTTCGATCGAATGTAGAATCAACGGAACATGGCGCTTGCTGTTGAGTCTGATCACTGTCGCCGAGACGCCTTAGCTCGGAGCGTCTCATCAGTAGTGTCACAATATCAAACAGCCAACCAAATCCAAAAAGGCCAAAGGTAAAGAGATATAGAAAGAAGCTACCCCACATCCGTGCATACGCCCTATGAGCGCCCGACCACCCAAGAAGGAAGCATAGCAAAAGCGCCTTGTTTGCCCTGTCAACCGACGTAATCTCTCGAGTGAGAGATTTCTGTTCAGGCTTCGCCAAAGGTGTAATTTCATGCGATGAAACAGTAATTGAGGACGTCCTTGACGCCGAGCTCCGAGCGCCTGATTTAGCAACGGCGCGAGCGACATCCCCAACTCCGACGGTCGTTCTGCTGTATACGGCATTGTAAGCAGCCTTCTTCGGATTTTTGATCCACCCCATGCCCTTCTTACCATAGCCGGGGATTATCGCCCGCTTTACCGCGCGCTTCGCTCTGCCGGTCGTTCTTGCCTTGAGTGATGTCTTTAGATTCGGCTTACGCAGCCCGACCTTTACCATATTTCTACTCCATCCCCTCGGAACCCCACACCGGGGTGCACGAGCACGCCTAGGTCTCCCCGTTTTCAAGCGCCCCGTGTTTGCCTAATGTTCACGCCCTTTCGGACTCTAATCCTCAGCTGCCATTCTTGATAATAAAAAAGGGCCCCAAATGGGACCCTTCTTCAAAGTCATACTGGCGGAGAGCTGGGGATTCGAACCCCAGATGCCCTTTTGGGGCATACTCGCTTAGCAGGCGAGCACCTTCGGCCTCTCGGTCAGCTCTCCGTAACAGCCGTTCTATAGTAACCAAACAGCCGAAGTTGGGCAAGGGGAATTTTGAGGCGTTTCCTCTTTTACCTCTCTTTTACCAGTAAACGTCTCAGTCAATCATCTCAACCTGTAACATCTGCAGGCCGTAATCCCCTCCAGATGTTACAGGTTGAGACAAAGATACAAGGACGGCCCCAGCGACAGCGCGGACAGCCCATTCTTTATTAGTCCTCTCGAACGGTCTCCAACAGATAATCGCGCATGTACGGAATTGCAAACGAAACACAGCCATAGCCCGCGGGCTCAATCAACCCCGCATCGATCAGACGCTTGCGATATGACCCAACTTTGTTCGCCGACAAACCCATCTTCTTGGCGATATCGCCGTTGGCGATATCGACGCCCTCGCATTGAGCCATCGCCGCGAGATACTGAAACTGCCGTTCCGACACCCTGCGCAGCGCTGGGGCAATCACCATAGCATTAAAGCTATCAAGAGCCGCCTGGATACCCTTACGAGCCGCCTCTTCGCTCACGCTCTCCGCCCCACTGCGCGCAGCAACCTGCCAAGCGTAATATCCGACCAGCTGGACCATAAAGGGATAGCCTGCCGAAGCTTTTGTTAATAGCTCAGCGGCACCTTTGTCGAGCTCCTTGCCCGCTCGTCTCATCGTATCCTCAAACGATCCGCCAACTTCAAAATCGGAAAGCCGAGTAAGTTCAACATGTTTGGCTCGCTGAAGGAACGTCAACGTATCATCCACCACCACGCCATCTACCGATGTCGGCAGCCCGGCGAAAGCGAAAGCGACATTCGCTCCTTGGCGGATCAAGAGCTGCATCTCATTGCCTAGCTCGCGCATTTCCTCAGTTGAGGCATCCTGGATCTCGTCGAGCGTAATGAGCAGACCACCGCGCTTCGCAGCATCGTACATCGCCTCGCCCAGATGAGAGGCCGACTTCGACATCTCCATGGAGCCAAGGCTGACCCCTAAAATCGATGGGGAAATCGAGATTGATTCAAGACGAACGTTTCGCTGCAGAGCCTCGAGGATTCTATTGCAAAAACCAGCATTGGAGGCAACGTCAACGACCTCGAATCCTTTTTTGCGTGCAAGGTCACCCAATGCATTAAGGAGCACCGTTTTACCTGTGCCTCGGACGCCCGAGATGCGCATGAGTCGATCGGGGGCACCAGGACCATTCTCAAGAGCCTCGGCAAAGTCATCCAAAACAGTGTCCCGTCCGATAAGCTCAGGCGGATTCATGCCCGCCGTTGGCTTAAAGGGGTTAACAGCTTTCGTCATTCTGCCCTCCTCTGCTAGTTTTAACAACTTTAACAAAGTTTAGCAACTTTAGCAGAGTTTAACAGTTTTAGCAGGCTCGGCGGCTTTATGCCTTACCAATCCTGCCGGGTCCTCCCGCCCGCGCCGATACAAATAGCGCGGTGCGGCCCCTCTATATCGCCCCTACCCCAGCGAGCGGTTGAGGGAGCCGAGCTCGTCGTTACCCATGGTACGCCACATTTGGAAGATGCAACCGCGCGCCAGGAAAAAGAAGCCGTTGTCGACCAGTTGCACAGCGGCATCTGCCAGCTGATTCGTCACGGCGGACACTGGCGGCAGCTCAAGTCCAGCCTTGCGGATGGTCTCGACCGCCTCCTCGAACGTCGGAGGCTCGCTGACGCCCATCTCGTTCATAAGGCCCTGCATTTCTTCCAGCGCGCTGCTGCCCGACTCCTCGCCGCGCGGCACCAGACGGTAACAAGCCAGCGCCAGGTCGAGCTGATCGCAATTCCAATAGGCAAACGCCAAGCGATAGAACAGGTAGCCAATTGCAGAACGATCGCTGGCAATACGTAGGCCGTGGCGCGCCACCTCGATAATCTCGTCAAAGCGCTCCAGACGCGCAAGCACGTTGATGAGCGCAAAGTGCGATTGCATGGACGAGCGCGCCAGATCGTAAAGATGGCGCACCTCGGGCAGCGCTCGTTCAAAGTCCTCTTGCTCGGCATAAAAGCTGCAGATCTCGTGCTGGGCAAAGTACAGCGCATCGGGCGCACGAAGGATTCGCACAGAGCGGTCTTCTTCCAACACCGGTAGCACCATGCGCACCAGCTGGTTATCGCAAAACTGCGTTTGAACCGGACCTGTCGCCAAAAGCTCGGCGACAGTGCACTTAGCCTCCAACTCCTCGACAAGACGGGAAAAGCCTTCAAAAGCACCTGTACGGTCTACTTTTGCCTGCTCGCGCAATTCAACAACACGGGCCACGTATGAGTCATCGTCCTCTTCCATTACCTCCAACTCGTCAGCCGTATCGGCAAGCAGCAGATCGCGCAGCGCCGGCGGCAGCGTGCGATGGTCATCACGCGGACGAGCATGAACCTCCGCAGGCTCAATCGTCTCCGGAGCGGTTGACTCATACGCCTCAAGCACACGCTTGCACGGCATATCGTCCATGTCCATGCTCTCAAGATCCTTGGCGACAGGCACGCAATCGGCCAGATAGGCCGCGCGCCCAAAGAAATACGTTGCAACAACGCGCTCGCCCTGCTCACTGTCGGGAGCAGCAATCTGCACATAGCAGCGCGTGATGCAGGTGCCCGCGGCAAAACACGCTGCCGCAAGCGTGAGTGCCACGCGCGCATCGTGCTCCGCGGCCCAGATCGCGCGCGTGTCCTCGTCCAGCTCGCGCCAGGCGTCATCCTGAGCGTCGTATTCACGTTGCAGCATGGCATCAACGACAGACTGCCCAAACCGAACGAGCATAATCCCCTCGGCAACGTTTGCCCGATAGGTATAGTCGAGCCGCGTGACCACGTTGAGCGCCTCAACGATTCGCGCAAAACGGGTGCGCACGTCCCACTCGCCGCCCGGCTGGCACGAAACCGTTCCCGGCTTGGCCCACGGGTTATCGCTCGAAGCCGTATCGAGCAGTCGGGGAACATCGTTGGTCGTCTTGGCGATATGCCACGCATCAAAGAGCGCGCAGCCCTCAAGGCTCGGCGAGGATGCCGCAGGGGCCAATCCGGCCCCGATGCGCTCAAGGATGCCGGAGAGGCGGTTGAGACGGCACTCGATGGCAAGCAGCATGTCAATCTCGTCCTGGTCCAACAGGCTACGATCAAAATTGAGATAGAACAACTTTGACCGGTCGATGCGCGCTAGGCTCATTTCTGACTTGGCGGCAATGGTGCGCAAACGGGGCAAGTCGACCTCGCTCATAAGGGCGGCGGCATAACGCTCGATACCACTCGGATTCTCGGCATGGTCGACACGGTAGAGCAGCGTCTCGATAGCGTCAGGTAGCGGTGCCGTGTTAAAGCCCAAAAACACCTCGACCGGCTCGGGCAGCTTTACGAGCTTTATTTTGTCGACAACGTTTTGCATGTCCGCATCGAGACCGTCGACGCCCGCCGTGTTCGCAATAGCGCTTTCGGAGTTGGCAAATATCACGTAGCGCAGGAACATCGATGCCATGAACTCGCCGTAAGGAAGGGCGCGGATCGAATTCCATGTCTCGTGGTCGGACCGCTCGCGCATGGGGCCTTCGGGAGAACCGACAGTTTGCGCACATGCGTGCATTGCACCGTTGGCTTCCCTTACCATAATCTCACCAATACTGGAGTCCGACTCGTCAAGGACCAGTTCCATGTCGGGATCGTTGGGCAGCGGAGCCTCGCTGACGGGGCGGTCCACCTTGTACACCTCACCCGAAACGCTTACGTAGCCCAAAAGCGACACATGACTTTTGCCAACGAACTCGACGACATAACAAGATTCATGCTGATCCTCGCCAAAGAGTTTCCAGACCACGCCATATGAGCGTCCCGCAGGCTGCTCGGGTATCGCCGGAAAGCGCTTCTTGGGATCGAGAAACCTGAGCTTGTATGTCGGACGCTCTGCCACGAAATATCACCCTGATCGGTCGTTGAGAGAAGGAGTGGTCGCGGATGGGCCGCGATACCTACTCGGAATCTTACACGAGTCGATAAGAAATCGTCCGCTTCACGCCCGCGCCTCGACCGAGGTTCGAATCCATGCAGCGGCGACATAAAAGAAGAGCCCCCGTTGCCGGGAGCTTTAATCTCAAATGGTGCGGCGTATAGGATTCCGCGCATCCGCTGCGCGGATCCGCACCGGCTTCGCCCGCCTGCCGGCGTGCTCGCCCGCTCGCTAAAAACGCTCCGCGTTTTCTTGGCGCTCGCGCCTCGACCGAGGTTCGAATCCATGCAGCGGCGACATAAAAGAAAAGCCCCCGTTGCCGGAGGCTTCAAGTTCAATTGGTGCGGCGTATAGGATTCGAACCTATGACGTTCTGATTCGTAGTCAGACCC
>CALINZ010000251.1 GCA_938045085.1 uncultured Collinsella sp.
CAGGATGGCTTCGCTCACCTTGGTGACGGCCTCGTCCTGGCCGATGACGCGCTTATGCAGCTCGCCCTCCAGGCCCTTCAGCTTGTCGAGCTCGCCCTGCATCATCTTGGACACGGGCACGCCGGTCCAAGCGCTCACGACCTCGGCGATCTCATCGGAGGTCACCTGTTCGTTGAGGCCCTCGCCGTCCTGCTGCTTTTGTGCCTCGAGCGCAGCCTCGGAATCCTGAATCTGCTGCTGCAGGCCAGGAATCACGGAGTAGCGCAGCTCGGACGCACGGCCCAGGTCGCCGTTGCGCGTCGCGCGCTCCTCTTCGCTCTTGGCCTCGTCGAGCTGACCCTTGAGCTCCTGCACGTGGTCGATGGCGTTCTTCTGGTTGAGCCAGCCGGCCTTTTGCACGTTGAGCTTTTCTTGGACCTCGGCAATCTCTTGGCGTAGGGCTTCCAGACGCTCCTTGGAGGCATCGTCGGTCTCCTTCATGAGCGCCTGCTCCTCGATCTGCAGCTGGGTGAGCTGACGCGTGGTTGCGTCGATCTCGACCGGCATGCTGTCGAGCTCCATGCGCAGGCGGCTTGCGGCTTCATCGACCAGGTCGATGGCCTTGTCGGGCAGGAAGCGGTCGGCAATGTAGCGATCGGAGAGGTCGGCGGCGGCCACGAGCGCGCTATCGGTAATGTGCACGCCGTGGAAGATCTCGTACTTCTCCTTGAGGCCACGCAGAATCGAGATGGTGTCCTCGACGGTAGGCTCGCTCACCATAACGGTCTGGAAACGACGGGCAAGCGCCGCGTCCTTCTCGATGTACTTGCGATATTCATCGAGCGTGGTCGCGCCGATCGCGTGCAGGTCGCCACGGGCGAGCGCCGGCTTGAGGATGTTGCCGGCGTCCATGGAGCCCTCGGTGGCACCCGCGCCCACGATGGTGTGGAGCTCATCGATGAACAGGATGACCTTGCCCTCGGACTTCTGTACCTCCTTGAGCACGGCCTTCAAGCGGTCCTCGAACTCACCGCGGTACTTGGCGCCGGCGACCAGCGCGCTCATGTCGAGCTCGATGAGGTCGCGGTCGCGCAGCGTACTCGGCACGTCGCCGGCCACGATACGCTGGGCGATGCCCTCGACGATAGCCGTTTTACCGACGCCCGGCTCACCGATGAGCACGGGGTTGTTCTTGGTGCGGCGGGACAGGACCTGGATGGTTCGACGGATCTCGTCGGTACGGCCGATGACCGGGTCGAGCTTGCCGGCGCGGGCAAGGTCGCAGATATTGCGTCCGTACTGCTCCAGCGCCTCAAACTGGGTCTTGTCCTCGGCAGACGTCACGCGGTCATCGCCGCGCAGCTCCTCGTAGACTTGCTCGATGCGCTCCTTGGTGACGCCGGCGTCGCGCAGTACGCGGCCTGCCTCGCCCTTGTCCTCGGCAAGTGCCATCAGCAGATGCTCGGTCACCACAAAGCTGTCGCCCATCTTGGTGGCCTTCTTCTCGGCCTTTTCGATGACGCGGACGAGCTCGTTGGACAGGCCCATCTGCTGACCCTCGCCCGAAACCTTGGGCGCGTGGTCGATGGCATCTTGTGTGGAACGCGCGAGCTGGGCCGGATCGGCACCGATGCGCTCGATGATCACGGAGATATTGCGCTCGCCGGCACCGAGCAGGGCGGACAGCAGGTGAATCGGCTCCACCGCGCCGGCCTGCGCGTCGGCAGCCGTGCTCATGGCGGTTTGCAACGCCTCGCGCGACGTCATTGCTAGCTTATCGATTCTCATGGAATCACCTCTCTTGGGGCGGCCGCCCTACGGGGCGGCTTCACGTTGTTCGAGAAGTATTGTTGCCAGCTTTGTACGATCTTATACATAAATCTAAGTCTCTATATATAAGATTTTATGAGTGATTAAGAGATAGGGGGCAGGCACGCTCACCCGCTGCGGCCTCGTACCCTCACTATCTCGATCTGTAACATCTATCGACCGTTTCCGGCTCTAGATGTTACAGATCGAGATGAATTGTTCAGCGGCGCCCGTTTGTCTCAATCTGTAACATCTACTCGGCAAATAGAGCTCTATCTGTTACAAATCGAGACGAACAGAAGACACCCGAATCGAAAATCTAAATCTGTAACACCAGGCCCACTTTTAGCGGCCAAGATGTTACAAGTCGAGACAAACCGAGAACCACCACAAAGGTGCCTGTCCCCTTTGTGGTGATCCAGAGAAGAATCAGCCCCGATTAAAAGAGGCGGCATCAAGCCCAGTCTACGTTTGGCGATCCCAAAACCCAACGAAAACGCAGCGATGGAATCGAGAACCGACAATAGCCCGTTCGCACAGATAGAGGCAGAGATTCAAGGTCAGAGTCCGGCTTAAACGGCTTAGCTATCGCACGTCACATTGTTCTCGTCGTCCCCCTATCATATTTATAGTGCTTATAGTGAAAATAGTGAGTTTAGTGAGAAGAGTATCGCTCAAAACTCGTGGACTCAATTATTGACCTCACGCCCAGAATGAGTGGGGCAAATATTTCTATTAGAGGTCAAATCGAAGCCCAATAGGGCCTTTTCACCCCGTCATTTCGGTCGATCGCTTTCTTTTGAAGATTGTCGTAAGCTGGTATCACTTATCTTAATGAATGCATACTATTTGCGAGGTACCCGCCGTGAAACGCTCCACCTATATCGGCCTGCTCGTCTTAGCGTTTGCGATTACCGCAGTCGGCGTAGGAATTATCTATCTCGCATTTCTCCCCGCCTCTGCGACGCAGGCGGCGGTTGAGACCGTAAGCTATCCCATCGAGGTCCTCACCGATATCGTCAAACCCGATTCGGTCACCGTCGATTTTGACGGTACGCCCGCAGCGCTTGGTGTCAGCAACTATCCCCGCATCGAACTTGGGGCCAGACGCTACACCAAAGATGAGCAGCTTATCGGCAAGGCAACCAGTTTACTCAAAGGCAAGACGTTTAAGCGGTGGTACGGCGCCGCAATATATCGAGCCAAGAATGGCCAAATGGTTGGCGGATATTATTCGACCCTTGAGCTCGATGCGGCAAACGGGAGCAAATTGTGCAACGTCTCATACGACCCCGGCTGCGTGGACAATGAAGGACCGGGGGTCTATATCTCGGATGGCGACGTAATCTACGTCATGGAGGGCGACCAGACGGCAGTCGTCGATTTTATGGATCGGTGTACCGAGGATGCCTACGAACAAACCTGCGAGCCCGATCCGCAGACAGCGCGCAACAGTGGCTCGGCACGCACTTGGCTATTTGACGATGAAATAACCTGGACCCCATCGAAATAAGGACCCGCCGGGCAGGCAACTTTGTGATGGTCCCGGTCAATTATTAGCGCCCCTCAAGACCCAACGAGAACGTCGCGGTAGCCCCGGCCACACCTTTCCCTCGGGCGACCCTCGCGAAGCGCGTGAGCACGAGGGAAAGGTGTGGCCGGGGCGTACAGCAGAGTTACTCGGCAGCGGCCTTGAACTTGTTGTAGTTGATCAGGCAGCCGGCCTTGACGATGGCACGCTCCTCTGCCGTCATATCGGCAATATAGAGCTCAATCTGCTCAACCGTGCCGTCGGCGCGCACAACGTAGGCGGCGATGCCCCTCAGATCGCCGTCGAGCGCGGCGCGGATACCCGGCACAAAGACGTAGTCGCCCACCTCAAAGTTGGGCTCGGCCTCCATCTGGAAGGGCACCATGCCCCAGTTCATCACGTTGGAGCGATAGCGCTTGGTGGCGTACTCGTGGACGATGTTTGCCAGGCCGCCGATGACGCGCTGGCAGCTCGCGGCCTGCTCGCGGGCAGAACCGTCGCCGGGCTTCTTGGCATAGAGCATGGAGCCGTACTCGGTCGCCTTGGCATCGGCCGCGACGCCGGCGCCGGCCAGTGCCTCAAACACGCCGGCAAGCTCGGCATCGAGCGCCGCCAAGTCGCCTGCTGCCTCGCCGGCAACGCGGCGCTTTTCCACCGCGTCGACCTCCTTGGAACGACCCACGTAGGCCGGATCGCGGCGGCTGAGAGTAAACTCGGCCAGGCCCAGCGGGTTGGAGCGGAAGGAGCTCGTCTCGCCCGAGGGAATGAGCTCGTCAGTCGTGGTGACCGGGTCCATGATCTTGGAGCACACCTTGAGCAGGATATCGTCGCCGAGAGGCTCCATCGCGGGCCACGGCTTGATGTTGGGACCCTCGACCAGCTCGTCGGCAGGCTCCGCCTTGCCAAAGCCCCAGTACACGCGCTTTTTGTACGGCGCGTCGTCAAAGGTGTACTCGCAGGCCTCGTCCCAAGTCTCCTCGGGCAGGTCGGTCGCCGGCGTCAGGACGCCGCCGTTGGCAGCCGTCGCCGCAATGGAGCGGGCGTCCATCAGGGCCACATAGGCGATCTGGCCGTTGCCGGGCTTGCTGCCCTCGCGGTTGGGGAAGTTGCGGGTGGAGTGGCGGATGGAGAAGCCGCCGTTGGCGGGCACGTCGCCCGCGCCGAAGCAAGGGCCGCAGAACGCAGTGCGGACGGTGGCACCGCTGGCCATCAGGTCGTGGATGA
>CALINZ010000252.1 GCA_938045085.1 uncultured Collinsella sp.
AACCGAATACATGATGCGACGGTACATGATCACGCGCAGGTTACTGGGGCAGGCGACGGAAATCTCACGCTGACAATCGCCAAACGGGACTACGTACAGGCGGCCGATCTGGACACCCGGCTCAAGCGCACGGATGATGTCCTGCACCAAATACTCGCTCGTATCGGGCGTCTGCGGACGGCCGGAGAAATGTACCGGCACGCACACCGCGCCGCGACGCGCGAGCATCCAGGTCGCCACCGGAGAATCGATGCCCGAGGAAAGCAGCGTCACGACCTTGCCGGCAGATCCCACCGGCAAGCCACCCACGCCGCGCTCGGAGCGCGCATACACGTAGACGCTACCCTGGACCACCAGCACGTGCACCATCGCGTCGGGATCGTGCATCTGGACCTTTTTGTCGGGAAACGCCTCGCACAGCACCTCGCCAACCTGTCGATTGATATCAATCGAGGTGAGCTCATAGTCGGTGTTAGAGCGCTTGGCATGCACCTTAAACGACTCGAAGGGACCAAACTCGCGCAGCGCTTTCACGGCGGCGGCGCAGTACTCCTGCGGGTCGCGATTGGTGTGATAGGCCAGGGAGACACGAGCAACGCCAGGCACGGTGCGGATAACGCGCGCCGCGTCGTCGGCCTGATGCTCGTTAAAGGTCACGAGGATATAACCGGAAATTCGAGACACGGCATTCACGGAAAAGGCGGCCAAGGCCGCCTTGATGTTATCCATGAGGATATGCTCAAAATGTGCGCGGTTCTTGCCCTTCAGTCCAACCTCGTGATAGTGGACCAGGCAGACGCGGGCTGCCATTTAGGCTTCAGCAACCTTGTGGCCGAGCGCCTTCTCGTAACGGGCCTCGTCGTAGGAGATGTCGCCGTCGACAATCTCGTCCATAGCCATCGAGATGGTATCGGCGCCGGAGAGCGCAATGGTGATGTCGTCGACATCCTGGACGGCGAGCACGCGGTTGTGCTGGCCACGCAGCATGCTGTTAATGTCGCAGGCGCGCTTGGAGGCAAGCGAGGCGAGCAGGAAGCGGTTGTGATCGGTCTTCTCCAGAAGATCGTCAATGCAAGGCTTTACAACGGACACGGGCCTCAGATCCTTTCATGCATATCGAGAACGCGAACGAGCTCATCGGTCGCGCGGTCGAGATCGTCATTCACCACGACATCGTCGTAGCGGTCGGCAAGGGCAAGTTCATCGGCGGCGTTTGCCATACGCAGCTCGATCGTCTCAGGCGTCTCGGTACCACGACCAACCAGGCGATCACGTAGTACCTCGAGCGAAGGCGGCTTGATAAAGATCAACACGGCCTCGGGGAAACGCTCCTTAACCTGCAGGGCACCCTGGACATCGATCTCCAAAATCAGAGACGAGCCAGAGGCGAGCTTGGATGTGACCTCGCTCACCAACGTGCCGTAGCAGTTACCGTGAACCTCGGCCCACTCAACAAACTCACCGTTTGCCACGCGGCGGTCGAACTCCTCGCGCGTCAGGAAAAAGTAATTGACGCCGTCGACCTCACCTTTGCGTGGTGCTCGCGTGGTAGCCGAAACCGTCAGGCCCAGGTTCGAGCGACGCTCGCGCACACGAGTGACGAGCGTGCCCTTGCCTGCACCTGACGGTCCAGAAATCACAAAGAGCTTTGAATCCTGAGCGCTCACTTATTTGGTCAGCTGCTCGAGGAGCTGCTCGCGCTGACGGACACCGAGGCCCTGGACGCGACGGGTAGCGGAGATGCCGAGCTCCTCCATGATCTTGGCGGCCTTGGCCTTGCCATAACCGGGCAGAGACTCGATGAGGGTGGAAACCTTCATGCGGGAAGCGATGGGGTCATCGGAGTTGAGCACGGACTCGAGGGACTTCTCGCCCTTCTTGATCTGCTCGCGAAGCTCAGCGCGGGCGTGACGTGCGGCGGCAGCCTTCTCAAGAGCCTGCTTGCGCTGCTCGTCGGTAAGCTGAGGGAGTGCCATTCGAACCTCCAAATAGTTGGGTTATATCTGATGCAATAATTGGCATTTTAGCACGTCAAACGCACTAAATGCCCAATCGACGGCACCATAGGTTAGACGATACCTGCGAAAAGTGCAATATACGGAGGTTAAAGTTGAGCCCCTGACCTGCGATTCCACACAAAGGATGGGAAAGTTTTCGCAGGCACAGGGGCTAATTTGTGCTAATGAGACCCAAAAGTGGTGACTTGAGGGAATCTTTTAGGCGACGTTTTCGACCAGCTCGGCAACGATAGCGTCAAAGGCGGCAACCGGGTCGTCGGCACCGGTGATGGGTCGGCCCACCACGATATGGCTCGCGCCGCGCTCGATAGCCTGAGAAGGCGTCGCCACACGGGACTGGTCACCAAGGGCGGCACCCACCGGACGAACGCCCGGAGTCACGATCAACGCGTCGGGGCCGAGCAGCTCGCGCATGTCATGGGCCTCCATCGGCGAGCACACGATGCCGTCGATGCCGTTAGCCTGGGCAAGCTTTGCCAGGCGAGCGGCCTCCTCGGCCACGGGCGACTCGACGCCAATCTCGGCCAGCGAATCCTGGTTCATGCTCGTGAGCACGGTAATGGCAACGAGCTTGGCGCGGTCCTCGCGCGCCTCCTCGGCACCCTCACGGCAGGCAGCGAGCA
>CALINZ010000253.1 GCA_938045085.1 uncultured Collinsella sp.
GGTGCCCCAGCGCGCTAAGACAATCGCCACAAGCGACTTTTCAGCCGATAAAACAGCGCCGTCGTCAACGTCAGCACCGCCAACATGCCTGCGAATACAATCGCCGGTGTCCATCGATCATATGCGAGCCCGTAAACCAATTGGCCAATAGGCGTTGCACAGGAAAGCGTCATATAAACGAGTGCCAGCACTTTTCCGCAGAGTTCCTTTGGCGCTGACCGCTGAACAAATGAAACGATTTCGACCGATGTAATGCTTGCCCACGCCATGACCCATGCCGAGCCGGCCGCAAGCGCGGCAAACGCTAATTCATCAGGACCGCTCAGTAGCGTGACAATAATCGGCACGACTCCAAAACAGATCATCGCAACATATCGACATATGCCCTTGAAGGAAAAACGATGCGGCCAAATACCGACCAAACCACTGCCGACAAGACCACCTAAGCCCATAGCCACCTCAATAATCCCAACGAAGGATGACTGCATTCCGAGATGCTTTGCAACAATAACGGGAGCACCAATCGTTAACCCAACTAACGCAAGGTTCAAAATAGCCGCAAGCAAAAACACAACGAGCAATGATGCGTTTTGAAACAGGTACCGAATCGACTCCCGAAAATCGCTTCGGCATGTCGAGCAAGTCGTACTGTCCCCTGTCATTCCAGATGAGGCATTTTGCTTGAGTGCGCCCCCGAACAGCAGGGCTGACATCGCAAACGTCAACGCCGCGGTTTCGCATAGAGCATCGATACCAAAGCACCCATAGACTGCCGTCCCGACTACAGGCCCCAAGATATTGCTCGCCATGGTTACCTGCGAGACCAACGCTGTGGCACGGTCAACCTTTTCTTGGCCCATCATGTGCACCGTCTCAATTTGAAGCATCGGTTTCAGCAGCGATTGGATGCCATATTGGACGCAAAGCATTGCTGCCACGACAACCGCAAGAGGCAGCGAACACTTCATGGGGATAAACAGCAGTGATGCAGCCATCAGAACAATGCCGAGCACCACAAGAACCCCGCGATGTCTCCCGTGATCCGCCAAGATTCCGCCAGCCGGAGTCGCAAGCACGCCCGGCACGAACGCTATCGCCGCGACAGCACCATATAACGTTGACGAGCCGCTGCAATCGAACAAGTAAAGCGGGCACACAAAGCACAGTGCCGACAACATCGAATACGCGCACAGCTGTGCAACAAGAAGACCGAAAAGCCTGATAGATCGCACTGTTTTTTGCGCCAACGAGACATTGCTCCTCCGCATTCCAGCCATAAGCCTGCCCCCTATACATACCATTAGTATGTATTTAATGACTTGAAAAGGGCAGCCGTGGCTACCCTTACAAATCAATTACATACCGTCAGTATCTATATTACCACCCAGCACGGTTCCATACGTCCCAAATCTGAGCCGTTGTCTGAAGCACTTCATTACCCAAATCGAGCCCCACCGCGGCCGCCACCTGCGCCAAACATTGCGCGCGAGCGAGCATTCGA
>CALINZ010000254.1 GCA_938045085.1 uncultured Collinsella sp.
TCGATCGCTGTGAGCAATAGCGGATATGGGCGCTACGAAGGCGAGCTTGAGATTGCGCGGGTCGATCTTCCCGGTGACGAGCGCATGAACGTTGCGGGCCATATCACGCCCGAGGCAATGGAACTGCTGCCGTTTATCAAGCGCGGATTCGGGGTACGGTTCGTTTAACGTGTGACCCGCGGGCTACAATTGGCCCATCATACGAAGGCGCCTCGTGTGGCGTGTGCCTGCGTTGGCCGATCTATATTCGGAGGATTCCCATGACTGTACTGTTTGTTGAATATCCCAAGTGCTCGACCTGTAAGAAGGCCAAGGCATGGCTGGACGAACATGGGGTAGAGTATATCGATCGCGATATCGTTTTGGACAATCCCACGGCTGATGAGCTTGCGACCTGGATTGCTCGTTCGGGGCTGCCGGTGCGGCGCTTCTTTAATTCGTCGGGCATGAAATATCGAGAGCTGGGCCTGAAGGCGCGTCTGGATGCGGGCATGACGGATCGGGAGTGCTACGAGCTGCTGGCGACCGACGGCATGCTGGTCAAGCGTCCGCTGCTGGTGGGCGACGACTTTGCGATTCCCGGCTTTAGGGAAGCGGCTTGGGCCGAGGCGTTGCTGTAGCGGCTGCGGAAAGTGCGACCCGGAATTCGCTTCCAGAATGGGATGCGCTTTCCCAAAGTGGCCGGTTGCGGAAAGCACGTCCCATTCTGAGCTTCGATTGTGGGACACGGTTTCCGGTTGAGGGCTCGACGGGAAAGTGGGGACCAGTTTGAGCTTGAAATCTGGGACGCACTTTCCGCCGGCGGGCCTGCCCCAGTCAGTCCGCCAGCTGTGCCCATTCGTGCGGATCGTAGACCTTTACGTGTTTGTTGGGCTTGCCGCTCCAGTACTCCTCGTCCATAAAGGGCAGATATGCCTGAACGCCGGGGCAGATAAAGGGAATCCGCTGCTGTTGCAGTCGCTCGCGCTGGCGCTGCTCCAGGTGCGCCTCGGATATGACGGTCGGCATACCGGACAACTCGACGAGGCTTGCCTGGATTCGCTTAAGGTCGGGGAGTCCCGCGTGCCATGACATCCGCATGATCAAAAAGGATGCACGGCGGTATTTTGCCTGCACCACAGTAATGGCGGGGCGCAGTGTGGGATGGATTTTGTCCCGTTCGGGCCAAAGGCCGGCAGTGATCTCGAGGCCCAGGGTCTCCCATAGGTAATCAAGCTCTTCGTCCATGGTACCTCGATATCTACGCGATCATTGATACTTCGATTGTGTTGCCTGGTGCTATCGTTTTCGCGGTAGAATCTGCCAACGGTTGACGGCTACCGCTCGCGGTGTTTTGCCCTTCGTGTACAGCGGTCGGCTTCACAGGTCCTTCACGGGTTGGACTAAATTAGGCCAATTTGACTGAATTTCAAAAAAGTCAAAATTGGGGCTTGCGTCACGGCGAGACTTCCCGTATATTTCTTTCTTGCGCAAAGGCACAGCCGAGCGCAGCGATGCAGACATTGGGATGTCGTCTAATGGCAGGACAGCGGATTCTGGTTCCGTCAATGGGGGTTCGACTCCCTCCATCCCAGCCATTGCATTTGCTACATATGGCCCGTTCGTCTAGCGGTTTAGGACGCCGCCCTCTCAAGGCGGAGATCACCAGTTCGAATCTGGTACGGGCTACCAAAATTGAATGCCCGGGCCTCGTAAGAGACCCGGGTTTTGTGTATTGACCGATGCTTAAGGCGCGCGTTGAGTCTGCCGCCCGGATCGAGGAGTAGCCATGGATCTGCCCATCAGCTTGCAAGACATCACGTATGCCGAGAACTATCTGGCGCAGGGCGACCTGGCTACGGCGACGCCGCTGCTGGAGCGTCTGGTGGAGCTCGCCGAGGAGTATATCGACGCTGAGTGCAAGACGGAGGAGAAGCGTCAATACTTTAGCTTCGATAGCAAGTTTGAGCGCTTGGCCTATCGCCGCGTGGAGAAGGATCCGCGCGAGCTCGTGCAGGTCGAGGTGCCGTTTGACCGCCTGTACTCTGACATGGCGTTTGCCTACATTCGCCAGCAGGATTATGTGAGTGCTCGCAACGCCTTGATGCAGGCCGTGCGCTGGGACCCCATGAACTGCAACTACCGCCTGGATCTGGCCGAGCTGTTCCGCGCTCTCGAGGACAAGCAGGAATGGGCATCGCTCTCGTTCTCGGTGCTGGAGCGTGCAAGCGATGGCAAGTGCGCCGCCCGCGCCTACGCCAATCTAGGTCAGTACTTCTTGGAGCCCGAGACCGAGAACGTTTCGGCTGCCGTGGGCTGCGCGCGTCTGGCGCTGCGCCTGGCGCCCAACGATGCGCATACGACGCGCCTGCTCAACAAGATCCATACCACCTATCCGGATGCCGCCGATGAGAGCGACGACCACGTGATGGGTGAGCTCGCCCTGCAGGGCGTGCCGACCTCACCTTCGGCCGAGATCGCCATCTGCCTGATCATGTGTGCGACCGATGCTGCAAGCGACGGCGACAAGCAGGA
>CALINZ010000255.1 GCA_938045085.1 uncultured Collinsella sp.
CATGCCGCCGAAGTTGAAAGGCAGATTGCCGCTCTGGCGGGTTTGCAGCGTCGAGTCGTTACGCGGTTTGGTAAAACCGCGTAACTAAATCAACTTGAAGCCCTTGCGCTTGCCCACGGAGAGGGTGTCGCCCAGCTTGAGGGCGCTGGGATCGATGTTATAGCTCTTGGGAGCCACGGCCTTGCCGTTGATCTTGACGCCGCCGCCGTCGATATCGCGACGAGCCTGGCCGGCGCTGGCAGAAAGACCCAGGTCCTTGAGCAGGCCGGCGAGGTAGATCTGGCCCTCGTCGTTGACGGTCAGCTCAACGTGCTTCTCGGGGAAGTCGGCGAGCTGGCCCTCCTTGAACACGCGGTCGAACTCGGCCTGAGCCTCGTCGCCGGCACCGGCGCCGTGGTAGGTGTCGCACAGGTCGCGACCCAGAGCGCGCTTGAGCTCGTAGGGGTCGGCAGAACCATCGGCCAGGGCAGCGTCGATCTTGTCGACCTCGGCCGGGGTGAGCGAACTCGCCAGGCGGTAGTACTTGCCGATCATCTCGTCGGGGATGGACATGGTCTTGCCGAACATATCCTTGGGAGCGTCGGTCAGGCCGATGTAGTTGCCATAGGACTTGGACATCTTGCGCACGCCGTCGGTGCCCTCGAGCAGCGGCATGGTGAGCGCGATCTGCGGCTCCATGCCCATCTTCTCCATGAGCTCGCGACCGGCGAGCAGGTTGAAGAGCTGGTCGGTGCCGCCCATCTCCACGTCGGCCTTGATCTGCACGGAGTCGAAAGCCTGCATCACGGGATACAGGAACTCATGCAGGGCGATCGGCGTCTGAGACTGGTAGCGCTTGGTAAAGTCGTCGCGCTCGAGAATACGGGCGACGGTGAACTTGGAGCACACCTGCAGCAGACCGGCCAGATCCATCGACAAGATCCAGTCACCGTTGTGCACGATGGTGGTCTTCTCGGGATCCAGGATCTTCATGGCCTGGCTCACGTAGGTCTCGGCATTGGCCTCGATCTGCTCCTGCGAAAGCTGCGGACGGGTGGAATTCTTGCCCGAAGGGTCGCCAATCAACGCGGTACCGTTGCCGATGATGAGGGTGACGTTGTGGCCCAGGTCCTGGAACTGACGCATCTTGCGCAGCGGCACGGCGTGGCCCAAGTGCAGGTCGGGGCTGGTGGGGTCGACGCCGAGCTTGATGTTGAGAGGCTCGCCCTTCTCAAGCTTCTTGCGAAGGTCGGCCTCGGGAACGATCTGCGCGGCGCCCGAGGTGATGATACGCATTTGCTCGTCAACAGACAGCATTGGGTATCCTCCTTTTGCTATAGCACCCTCGCCGAAAACGGCGGTGCTGGAAGTCCATAAACTCTCTTATGATAACAAACTGACGCGACGCAGCATCTACGACAGGAAAATCCTCGTCCTGCCGCATGCGTCGATGGCAACTGGCAGACGCGTACCGTCACGCTCGACCAGATATCGCACCTGCCGACGACGCAAGCAGTCGCGGCAACGGACCTGCCCCGTCGCATCGGTGGCACAGACGCCCTCGGCGGTCAGCAGGCAGTGCTCGCACACCATGAGCTCGGGACGGTCGGCGTCGACCGGACCCAAGACGCCAGGTTCAGCAGCCAGCTCGGCAATACGCTCCCTATCATTGCTGAGCAGCTCGGCAGGCAAGTATACCCACCCCGCGCCAAGCCCGCGCAGCCAGGCAAGCGTGGCCCGATTGGCACAGAACACCGGCGCCGCCACGTCAAACGCCGTGCCCAGCTCGCGGGCCATCGCCACCTGCCCCAGGTTGCGGCAAACCACACGCCCGGCACGCTGCATAAGCGCCCGAGTCCGCTCGATATCGCCTGCGCGGCACACTTCGTCGAGCACCACCGTCGCATCGGACAGATCCCGCTCATCGCGCGGATCCAAATCCATCAGCTCCCAGGCAAAGACCATTCGAGCAAAAGCCTCATGCTTTGCCGGCTCCGCCGGTCCCGCCAACTCCGTCGGTACACCGCCATCTGCCAGAACGCCCTCAAACGGCAGTACCCCAACGGACTGCTCAACAGGCGCGACCGCATCTGCCTCGACCCGCATGCGCTCCAACACCGTTGCCGTCTGCCCCAGCACGCCGGCACTGCGAATCAGATAGACCTCGCAGCCCGCGTCCACCTTGCGTTTGCAATGCACGACGATGCGCTCTCCCGCAGCGGCATCCACGGGGCAAGGCACCTGTGGCCAGCGCTTGGGCACATCGGGACGCGCGTCGGCACCCGGGTAAAATCGAATCTCGAGAGTATCGCCCGCCGCCACGGCGGCATCAAGCTCAACCGTCACCTCTTCGTGACCCACCGTCA
>CALINZ010000256.1 GCA_938045085.1 uncultured Collinsella sp.
GCGACGAGTGCGCCGTTATCGAGACGTCGAAGGGTACCATCAAGGTCAAGTTTGACGGTGAGGGCGCTCCCATTCATGTCGCGAACTTCTGTGAGCTTTCCACGATGGGTTTCTATGATGGCCTTAAGTTCCATCGCTATGTGCCCGGCTTTGTCATTCAGGGCGGCGACCCCAATACCCGCGATATGTCCGGCGCCGACGTCGCTGCCGGTCTTGAGGGCCCCGACGGCATGCCCGGTACCGGTGGCCCCGGCTACTGCATCAAGGGCGAGTTTGCCACCAATCCGCGCAACAGCCATGTCGATGGTGCCCTTGCCATGGCACGCTCCATGGACCCCGATTCCGCGGGTTCGCAGTTCTACTTCTGCCTGGGTGCCCAGCATAACCTCGATTCCGGTTACACCGTCTTTGGTACCACGGTCGAGGGTCTCGATGTGATTTCGCAGCTGCGTGCCGGCGACGAGATCGTCCATGTCGAGATCGTTCACGAGTAAAGGGGACTTCCTTGAATAGCCAGCTGATCCAACAGGGCCGCGCCGCTTACCGCGCGGGTGATTTTTCCGCTGCAGCCCAGATGCTTGGGGCGGCAAAAACTCCCGATGAGATTATGGGCGAGGCCGATCACCTTCGTGGTAACGCCTTGATGCACCTGGGCATGTATGCCGAGGCCGCCGAGGCCTATGCCGCCGCCCTCAACGACGGCACCTACGGCAAGCGCGGCGCACTGCTCACCAACCGCGGCAAGGCGCTCGCCGCCGTGGGCGACTACACGACGGCCGCCCAGGCGTTCTCTGCTGCTACGCAGGATGCTTCCTATGCCACGCCGTTCAAGGCCTATCTGGGCCTGGGTAACGCGCTGTTCCAGTCGGGCGACTATGCCAACGCGGGTACTGCCTTCCGTCAGGCTGCTATCGACGGCGCCAATCCGGCTCCTGCCGCCGCACTCGGCGAGCTCGGTCGTTGCTTCATTAAGCTCGGCCGTCCGGCGGATGCCGTGGAGACCTACCGCACGGCTATCGACTTTGCCGGTCCCCGCGACGACACGCGTGCGCTCAACGCCGGCATGGGTCAGGCGCTTTCTGCCGCCGGCCGCCCCTCCGACGCACTCGACGCCTTTAACGCCGCTACTGCCGATGGCATCTACCAGCTCACCTCCGAGCAGGCCGATGAGCTTGCCCGCGTGCACGATTCGCTTGCCGCACTGTCTGCCCAGACGGCTATGGCCACGGTTCCGGCGCCCGCGATGGACGCTCCTGCCGTTGATCCGCTCGATCCTACGGGCGCGA
>CALINZ010000257.1 GCA_938045085.1 uncultured Collinsella sp.
TCGCCCTCATCGCCATCGGCTTCCTGTTCTAGTTCACCACTGACAGCAACCGCCCAACGCAAAAGGCCTCGGCTCGCACCAAACGAGCCGAGGCCTTACTGTTTCACCAGATAAAACCTACCAAAATTAACCTGTCCCTTTTTGACAGGTCGGAAGCTAGAGGCGGTAGGGGGCACCGCTACGGATGATGGATTCGCGCACCAGGACATCCATGGCGTCGAGGGTGATCTCGGGCATCTCTCGGTACTTCTGCAGCACCGAGAGCTCGGTGCAGGCCAGAATGACGCGGTCGCAGCCGCTACGGGCGAACTCCCACATCACGCGGTCGAACTTATCCATATCGGGCTCACGTCCGGCCTTCACATCATCGTAGATAAGCGACATCACATCGTTCTGACGTTTCTCGCTGGGATAGACGACCTCAACACCCGCAGCCTTACATTCGCGGCCGTAGACGCCCGCGCCCACGGTGCCATCGGTGCCCATGATGCCGATCTTATGCACCGGCTCGGCCGGCACACTCAGGTTGGGGTCGAACTCGCACTCCCCCATCACCGCACCCGCAAGGGCATAACGAACCGACTCACGCGGCATGTGGATAATCGGCACCTTCGTAAACGACTGGATCTGGTCGTAGAAGTAGTGCGACGTGTTGCAGGGAATGGCAATGTGCGCACAGCCCAGCGACTCGAGTGCCCGGGCACACTCTTTCATGGTCGCCAGCAGCTTGGCATGCTCGCCGGTCTTAATGGCCAGCGTGCGGTCGGGCATGGTCGACTTGGAGAGCACCACCATGTCGATATGTTCCTGATCGCAGGCAGCAGCCGTATGACGCACCACCTGGTCGTAGTAATACGACGTGGCCTCGGCGCCCATGCCGCCGATAACTCCCAGCTTTTCCATCGCCGCCTCCTTGGTGACGCTTGCGCAATTGCGCGTATCATACCCGCGCCCGCCCGATGCAAACCGGACGGGCGCCGCGCTCATCTACTTGTAATACGTCTTGAACAGCTTAAAGTGGCGCAGCTTGGTGTGCCACATGCGCAGCCAGCGGTTAAAGACAAAGTCGCCCTTCATAAACGAAGGGTCGGCGCCCTTACCTTCCTTGTCCAGGCGATGCACCTTAGCGCGCAGCTCGGGATCCTTGACGTACTTGTCGACGACGCCCATGGGGACGACCATCCACAGCGCCTCGTCCTGCGCCGTCACAAACTCCGGCTCAAACGGGCGGTTGAACACATACTCGTCCACCACATACTTGGCAACGTTAAAGCCACTGTTAGTGACGTAGTAGTTGCTGCGGCCCTGGCGCGTGTTGAAATCGAAGAACTTAAACGAGCCGTCGCGCTCGTCGTACTTAACGTCAAAGTTGGAATAGCCCACAAAGTGAAGGTCCTCGAGCAACTTGCGCACGCCGTCCATGAGCTCGTCGTTGGGCTCGGTAATGATACAGGCATGGTTGCCGACACCGTGGGGCTGATGCTCCTCGAGCAGCACATGGCCCAGGCACATCATGCGCACCTTGCCGTTGCGGTCGGAATAGCTGGTGAGCACGCGCATGTACTCGTCGTTACCGGGCACGCGGTCCTGCAAGATCAGGTCGTCAGTGTAGCCGCTGGCATACGAATCGCGAATGACCTGTTCCAGCTCGGCGCGGTCGGCAATCTCATAGGCCTTCTTCTGGCCCTCGAACTCGTGCTGCCACCACATGATGCCGTCAGAAGGCTTCAGAATCATCGGGTAAGGAAAATCGATCTGGTCGAGCACTTCGGCAGGCGCCTCACCCTGGGCATTGAGCATCGCCTTGGTAAAGGTAAACGTGTGCGGATAGGGCACGCCATGCTTCTCGCACAGCTCGTAGAAGATCTCCTTCTTCTGGCACTGCTCAAGCATGCTATAGGGAGCGTAAGGCGCGACGATGTTATCCGCCAACTCATGACCATCCTTGGCCTGAGCCACGAGGGCAACATAGTTGTCGCCACAGCCCACAAGGACAATCGTCTTGTCGGCATGCGCTTGGGCAATGCCGTTGACGGTTTTGAGCATCACGGGCATGGTGTCGATATCCACGTTGGGCGTGTAGTCGATAATCTGGCTGCGGTACGCGGGACCCGTCTGATACTTGCCAAAGACCAGACTCTTGACCTGGTACTCCTTGTAGAAGGCGCGCGCCACCGAATAGGCGTTGATGTCGCCACCGAGCAGCACAGGAATGAACTCGCGCTCTGTAAATTGCAATGCCATGGAAACTTCCTATCATGAACTGCCCACACAACGGGCGGTCTTTGCGCAACTGATTTATTCTAGCGTGCCAAACCGCCGGCGCCCAAAGCTCCACCGT
>CALINZ010000258.1 GCA_938045085.1 uncultured Collinsella sp.
TCCAGCCGGTCCAAACCACCACAAAGGTACCTGCCCCCTTCGTGGTGGTCGCGCTGGCAACGGCGTTTCCCCAGATAAACCTGCCAAAATAAACCTGTCCCTTTTTGGTAGGTTTGGGATGCTACAATCTGGCTTGTACTTGAAACGCATCAAAGGGGCCGCTATGGCAAAGGTAAAAATCAGCGACGTCGCGCGCGAGGCCGGGGTTTCGCTGGGCACGGTTTCCAACGCGCTCAACCATCCCGAAAAGTTGCGCCCCGAGACCCTCAAGCTCATCAACGAGACCATCAGTCGCCTTGGCTACCTGCCCAACCAAAGCGCCCGTCAGCTCGCGGGCGGTGCCACCAAGTCCTTTGGCCTGGTGCTCCCCCGTCTCGATCACGGCTTTTCGCTCCAAATCGCCAGCGGCGCCCACAACGAGGCCCGCAAGCACGGCTACGACTTGCTCATCGCCAACGCCGATAACGACGATATTCTCGAGGACCATTACCTGCGCTACTTTATGGGCACCCAGATGTCCGGCGTCATGGTTCAGCCCATGGCATCCCCCGACTGGCACCCCGCCATGACCAAGATGCCCGTGTCGATCGTCCATCTGGACATCCATTGCTCCGAGCCCGGCTACTACGTGGCCGCCGACAACGAGGCCCAGGGTCGCATCATTGCCGAACTTGCTATCGCCCGCGGCGCGCACCATATTGTCGTCGTCGGCCGAGCAGCATTTATGCAACTCACCCTGCGCGTCCTTGGCATTCATAAGGCGCTCGCCCTGCACCCCGATATCAAGATCGAAGTCATCGACGCCGGCGAGTGGAACACGGCGGCCGACGGCTATGGTATCGGCAACCAAATCGCCGAGCGCCCCGCGGACGAACGTCCCGATTTTGTCGTCGGCCTGACCGATGTGTTGGCCTCGGGCGTCGTTTCGGCACTGGTCGACAAGGGCATCTCTGTCCCCGGGCAAGTACGCGTGGCCGGATGCGACGGCAACCCGCTCGCTTGGAGCGGATCGGTCCCGCTCACTACGGTAGCGCCCCCGGGCTACGAGATTGGCCGCAAGGGTGTCCAACTGCTGATGGAGCAAATCGAGAACAAGGCCCCGGCAAAGATCAAGCATATCCGTGTCGGCTCCGCAGCGCGTACCGTCACCGCAGTCGCCGCCGAGGATATCAACCGCCAAGAACTGGTACGTCCGTTCCTACTGGAACGCGCCAGCACCCAGGCAAGCAGCCAGACCGACGCCACGGCCATCAACCTCGGTGCGTATCTATAGCACGCCCGCGAGTATGCTAAGTCGCCGCTTAAGCAAAAGGGGCCCGACTATTGCCGGCCCCTTTTGCTTAAGCGCAAACGTGAGCAATTGCTCGTTTCAACACCGCAATTGTCTAGCGCACGGCCTTGACTGCCGCCGCCAGGTCGAATAGCGTATCGAGCACGGCCTCGCAGCCATCCACCACGTCCTGCGGCAGCGGCACGATATCGGGGACGGCAAAGACGTGACAGCCGGCCGTGATGCCCGAGACGCAGCCGTTGCGCGAATCCTCGACCACGGCACATTCCTCGGGAGCAAAGCCCGCGCGCTCGCAGGCGAGCAGATACATCTCGGGGTCGGGCTTGCCGTGCACGACGTCCTCGCCACACGTTACCGTTTCAAACTTGTCAAAAAGACCGACCATCTTAAGGTTGCGCTCGGCCGTAACGAGGCGCGACGACGTCGCTAGACCCACGTGATAGCCCGCAGCCAGCAGCTCGTCTAGGCACTCGGCGGCGCCGGCCTTAAGTTCCAGTTCGGTCTTGACCATCTCGTCGCGAATCTCCTTGTGGCGACGATAGATCGCCTCGGTGGTTTCATGGCTGCCGTAATGCTTATCAAGGATGTCCATAACATCGGGCAGCGTGCGGCCGATAAACTGATGGATCAGCGCTTCATCAATCGCGAGCCCCAGCTCAGCGGCGCCTGCCTTCCAGGCCTTAATCCCCAAACGCTCGGTATCGACCAGCGTTCCATCCATGTCAAAAATAACAGCCTTGATCATATCGGTCCCCCATCGACTCTCGCTGTCGTATTGCCGCAACTCTACCGCATTTGGCAACTTGTATATAACGTATATACCATATTGCACTTTCGTTACACAGATAGAAGTCTTATGGCAAGTAACGCATTAGGATTATAGTTTTCGATCGAGTACTCAACGATAAGGATCGTTTCATGATTTTAGACACCACGGCACCCGCAGAGGAGCTTCAAGACAAGCTATCGGCGCTCGAACAGCTGCTTTTGGCATACGGGCGCGTGGCTATCGGGTTTTCCGGCGGCGTTGACAGCAGCTTTTTGGCCGCCGTATGCGCCCGCATCATGCCTACCAATACCCTCCTCGTCCATCTCACCACGCCGCTCATCGGCACGCCCGAGCAGGCTTCGTTTGAGCAGTCCGTTGATGGGCAGGCCAATGAGGGGCCGCATTTTAAGCTCCCCGTGCTCAATCTTTCGGTGGATCAGCTGCAGCTCCCCCAAGTAGCCTGCAACGATACTAATCGCTGCTACCACTGCAAGCACGCCGGCTTTACCGCCATCGTCAACCACGCCAAGTCGCTCGGCTTTCCCACCGTCATCGATGGCAGCAATGCAAGCGATCGCGGTGACTACCGCCCCGGCATGCGTGCGGCAGAAGAGCTCGGCGTACGCTCACCCCTTATGGAGGTCGGCTTTACCAAGGACGAAGAGCGCGAGCTGCTGCGCGCATGGGGCTATCCCGTTTGGAACCTGCCGGCGGGAGCATGTCTTGCCACCCGCGTCCCCACGGGCGAGGAGCTTACACGCGAGAAGGTCGATTTAATCCGCGCCTGCGAGGATTACCTGCACGATCTTGATCTGGCACAGGTACGCGCGCGCTTGGTCGGCGGCTGCATGCATATCGAGGCCGCACCCGCAGATGTCGCCAAGATTGCTGCCCTCGGTGGCAACGCCGTCGACGACAAGGGCAAGACCCCGCTGCCCGCCGCCATCGAGTCCGCGCTGCGCGAGCTGGGCTGCGACCATATCTCCCCCGAGGTCACCCCCTACATTCACGGCAACATGAACCTTTAGGTTACGCCGTTTTACAAACGGCGTAACTGCTCGGCGCTGCGCGGGCTCCGGACACGGCAATCTGACGTTCAACTTCACGGGCGCGACCAAAAGGTCAGCGCCCGCTTGTTTCACGTCACCTTACCGCACCCGGAGACCGCTCGCTCGCATATGCTCAACCTGCACTGCGTTAACTGACCCGCCAATAAGGGACAGGTTTATTTTGGCAGGTTTTATCTGGGGAAATATCGCGAGGCAGTCGCCCCCCTAGCACCCATCTCACTTCGAGAGACACAAGAGGGGCGACTCGGCTGCATCTACTTCTTCCGATAGCGGCGGTTGCGGCTCGTCGTTGAACCCATTACTTCGATGAGTCCTTTATCCGCCATTTTTGGCAGATGGTAGCGGACGGACGAAATTTTGACCCCCGATGCAACCGCTATTTCTCGCGCCGTCATATCCACTTCGGCTCTGAGAGCCTCCAGGATCCTATCCGCTGTCGAAGCTGACGATTCTCTGCTCATATCGATAATCTCAAACGTGTCTTTGCCACATTTTGACAGGACATGTTTATCGACAAGATTCCCGCAGATCAGGCGAATGTCATCCGAATCCCACTTCAGGGCCTCTCGTATTTTTTGAACATCGCATACGCACCCATGCTCCCGCATAAACATGAGCAATGTTTCCTCGCGATCCGTCAGCTCGGTGCCCACATGGCTCTGAATCCACGTGCGGTTTTCAGCAAGCTCCGCCCCGTGCCGGGAAAGCAGCACCGTAAACGAATCGGCCTTAACGATAAATTTCGGCCTTCCAAGCGAACGAGACTCCATCTCGCGAATCATAGCCGGGATACCAGATCCCTGGCTTTCTGCAACGGCCCCCTCGGCATGCTCTAACGGCGTCGCCCCCATTAGGCTCATGAGCTTTGGGTTTCGGCAGCGCGATTCCCCGTCTGCAAGATTGTCCACCGTCTTTCCGCCCCAAAGCCCACCGGGGTTTTTGATCTCTATTCTGTCTGGATAGATATCGACACTCACGGCCTGCCCCACAAACATGGGCGAATATTCTCGATGGATGCAGGCGTTTGCCAAGGCCTCGCGCAAAACCTCCTGGGGAACTTCCCAATCCTCCCTTCTGCCAGCGCCTTGCACTATCGCCGCTTTGCGCAAGTTCCGTCCAATCGCGACAAGGGCATCTTCGATGCAAGCCGGAATCGGGCCATCGCACAACTGGCGGTCAATAAACCGGGGTTGCCCGGGTGCAGATTTTTCCACATCGGAATGAACGGCGACATCAATCATGAGTTTGGGATAGAACTGCTGGGGGTAAATTCCCGCCGACAGAAGCCCTGCGAGCTTCACCGCACCATCCTTTGTAGTGATATTGAGTCTGACCAGCTGCTTTTCCAGCGTATCGGCCCCGCGCAAAACGCGGGGGGTCTGCAGCCGGCGATTTGCGATAATAGACCGCACGACATCTGGATCCAAATCCTCGACTGTTGCCTCCGAAACCACCGTGCCGTCTGCATCGCTCGGAAGTAACGCACTCTGTAGCTCATATAGCTCAGCGGGTGACATCTTGATATCTTTATCATCCACGCGCTTGTAGCTACCGTTCTGCACGCCGCGCGCCGATATAGCAAGGCTTCGCTTTAAGCTCAAGTTCAAAGATGCGCACCAGAAGCACCTGGAGCCCGTCGACCTCGCCTCGATCAAGCTCGTACCGCGGCGCATGGGTCACCACTGCCGCTGAGCCTCCGTCTCCGATACCCGAAACAAACTGATCGCGCACCCTATCGATAGCAAAGTTAGCCGAAGGAACAAATCCTTCGGCTTCGTTTAGGCCCAAAATAATGAGCCCACCCGCAGTGTTCGCAAAAGCGCTCACTGTCTCCCATACGTCTGCGCTCAATTTATTCGTGCAGGCTTTAACT
>CALINZ010000259.1 GCA_938045085.1 uncultured Collinsella sp.
CCATGCCGCATCTCAAGCGATTCGGACGAACGAAAGGATGGCCTTCAAGAAGCAGGTTCACCTAATGAACGGATCAATCGTAAAAATCGGGCCGTACGAGGAGGACCCGGTGGCGATCGTGTTCAGCTTCGGCAGATACTACCTCGAGATCATGCATGTCGACGAAAGCGGTTCCTCAAGCCCCTACTTCCACCGACTAGACGATATCGTAGACCCAGTTGTCACCGGAAAGCCGCTGTCGGACTATGAAAAGGTCGAAGCGCTGAGGACGCGGGTTGTCGCGGACACGCGCCAGCGGATCGACATGTTCGGCTCGGACACCGCCAGGACACTGTTCCTCAAAGTCTCCGGCAGTCATGCCAAGTACGTTTACGAAAGGTTCGGCCACGACCTCAAGTTCTGCCATATCGACGAGAGCGGCGGAGACAATGTCGTCGGCTACGCCTGCGTCAACGTGATGCTGTCACCCACTTTTTTCAGGTGGCTATTCGGAATGGGCGGCGCGGTGAAGCTGGCGAAGCCGAAGGGAAAACGATGGGTCGGGAGCTTCCCGAATGCCGCCGCCTCCGACTTCGAATCCTATATGCGAGATTACGAAGCGGTCGCAGAGGGCTATAAAGCCGCACTGGAAGCTGCTATTTTGCAATTGGCCTGAAAAGCCGCCAACAAGAAAACAACCCCAATCGACTCGATTCGGAGAGCAAAGACACCCTTTTAAAGGCTTTGACCTGCGGGACGGAGCAGAGATGAACGACAGTAGCCAGATTATCTACAACGTAAAAAAGACCGCGACAAGAATAATCCAAGAGTATTTAAAGCTATGGGTCAAAGAAAGGTGCCCGGATAGTGAAAGCTGGACAAGGCAGGTTGAGTCCATTTGCGACGAGGCGCGCCGCAGGGGCGACGAGAACCCTCGCTTTAAGCCTAGCTATGACGCGGTAACCGCGCCACTTGACCGCGTTGGTCTCGAGAAAATGGACATGGGCAGCTGGGACCTAACCGCGCTGCGAACGATCGTCCTGCACATTCACCCCTTGGGCATATGGCTCTCTAAAGAGCAATACGAGCTCTTCGTAAAAATCGTGGATGACAAAAACTACGATTCGCACGAATCGACAAACGAACCCATGGAGTACGTCAAACCGTGGTCATGCGAGGCCCTTGACCGCATGGAGCTTTTTGTGAAGAGCGCAAATAGCTCGCTGAAGGAAAGCCATTACAAGGAGTATTTCGAAGAGTCCATCAAGATGATCCGAGAGACGCGAGAAAGGAACAGGGAGGAATACGATGCGCGCTATGCTCAAATAGCGGAGCTAAAACGACAAGCGGAAACCGAGGCGCATGACATAGCGACATCTCGCGATCCCCTGAATGCCTACGGCGCCGCATTTCCGAAATGGATCTGCAAACTCCCTAACGACTCTCGCGCGTCCTTCCACCTTTGGCACAGCTTCAATGAGGCATTAGTGGCCGAAGGATTTACACTCGCAGCATCGAACCTCGCGGATGCGTATTATTCAGGTGATGAAATCACTCCCGTCGACTACGAAAAGGCAGCCTACTATTTTGAAAAACGGGGCGTAGATGGCCTCATGTGGTATCAACGAATCCAGTATGCCGGATTACATTTGCGTGGCTTGATTTCGAACGCCTCAGCCGATAGGGGCAATGCCATTCTTTCCGAAATGGAATCTCCCTCGATGAAGCTGCGCCTTGCAAGGGAGTATCTATTCGGCAGATGGATACCGAAGAATTATGCAAAAGCGGCCGCGCTTTACGAGGCTTCCCCCACAAAAAGAGCGACCCCTGAATCCAATTCAAGCATCATGACGCCACAGGACTATGCAAACCTCGCAAGTCTTTATTTGGCCGAATTGGCAAATGAACCCTCACCTGGGAAAGGAAGCGAGATAATCGCCGCACTGGAAGATGCCCTTCGTGGCACCGATTCAACGCTCCAGGCCTATCAAAACGAAGACGGCTTTACTTTCTACCGGGTGATAACTGCTGGCGGCAAAAACCATCGAAAGACACAGGGTTGAGATAGGCGGCATCGTTTGCTTCTGATTCGGCGCCGATGTCTACGCCGCTCGCCTGCCTCCCATTGTCAAAACGCTAGCTATGGCGAACCATGTCCCAGCGGGTGGGTACCATTTACCCGGGCGCACCTGGGGCAACGGGCTGAAAACCTGTGCAAGGTCGCTCGCAGAACACGCAACATCAAACACGACAAAAGAGGCGAACGACAGATGCCGGACCCCGGACGACAGCACCGCGGAAGACGAGCATTCCGTCCACAACCGAACAACTCCAGCTACTAGGCAGGCGCCCGCATGGGCGCCTTTTACTTTTCGGGAACTTAGCTGCCAGCTAAGGCACGCGGCTCATGGCCGTTTCGTGAAGGCACGACCAGCTCGACCCAGCTCGACCCGTCTCCGCTCCCGCCGTGCTCACCAATCGACATCAGGCGGTTCAATCGTCGTGCAGACGAAAAGGGACACGGTGCCGTGCGGTGTGCTCGCGCGGTGCCGCACGGGAAGATTGGAGGAACCATGGTACACACAGCCGAATGCGTCGCGCCCGAGGGCAACCAAGATCGCGACGAATGGATAACGGTAATCGAGATGCAGGAGTACATGAGGGCAAGCCGAAACAAGGCATACGGCCTCATCTGGTCGGGAGAGATCGACTCGTACAGGCTCGGAAGGAAGCTCCTGGTGTCGAGGGCGTCAGTGGACGCCCACATCGAGTCGAGGAGCGGCAGGAAATGACGGCGGCGACCGTCCCGGGAGCTGCTCGCGGCCGGGCACGCGAGGGAGTCTCGAGACGAAAGGAGCTCAGGCACGCCCTCGTGGATGGTGTCACTGCGCCTCTGAATCAGGTTCATACAGACAAAGGCAAGCTTCGGGTTGTTATCGCAAACCAGCTCCGACGATAAATTCTCGTGTTCCGTAATCTTGAAGAAGCTGCGAATCTATTTCAGGGGCACTATCAACAGCGGTTTCATCCCGTTCCCCTCTTGCACTCACCGCCAGCACACGCTATAAGGTTGTTGGTGGCTCATTAAGCTACCTCCAAGTGCCGGGGGAGTCCCCCGGCTATTTTTTTATCCATTCCATTAGGAGTCCCCATTGGCCAAGGAGCTCAGCATCTTCGTCGACGAGAGCGGCGACCGCGGCGGCAAAGCTCGCTACTACCCGCTCGTACTCGTCTTTCACGACCAGGAAGGCAGCATCGCTGAGGCGGTCACGGGCTATGAGGCCAAGCTTGTCAGGGCCGATCTCCCTAACATTCCGTTTCACTCCGAGCCTCTCGTGAACGGGCACAAGGACTATGAGTTTCTTGACATCGAGCAGCGCAAGGTTATGCTCGCCCGTTTCTCCTCGTTCGTCCGCAAACTTCCCATTTCCTATATCACGTTCGTCTACCACCGCAGCCAGTTCGAAGACCCGGCAAGGCTAATGGAACGTATGGGGCGCGATATCTCCTCTGCCATGATTGAACACCTGGGCTTCTTTCAATCCTTCGACGATGTGAAGGTTTACTACGACAACGGTCAGGACATTGTCATACAGGCGCTTGACCGCTCGGTGGGCAAGGTCCTCTCAAAAGGGGTCGTCCGACGCCGCAAGACCTCGATGACCGATTACCGCCTCGAGCAAGTGGCGGATTACCTCTGCACCATCGAACTTGCCTTGGTCAAGTACGAGGCCAAGGAGAACGGTGAGACGTACAACAAGTTCTTCGGAGGTATAGGTTCTTTCAAGAGGAACTGGTTCAAGCAAGCCCGCAGCAAGCGGATATAGGTGGTTCCGCAGTCTCGCAGGGAGCGGTCGTCTCTCCTCCGGCCAGGGCCCCAAGCGACACGCTTCGAGCAGCGATAGCGAAACGCAAGCAACGGCGTCGCGGGCGCCTCGTGGGCCATAGTGTCCATGTGGTCATCTCCTATCGTCTCAGCGTGGTAGCTGAAGATTCTAGGCGCTGGCCACACCCCTTTTCCGGGGCGCCAACACCAACGTTTAGCACACAAGGAGTTTGACGAGATGGCTCAGCAAGTATTGAATCTATCCGCCCATGCAGCCACGTCGAATAACTCCAGATTGGGGTAACTGACCGTTTCGCCCGTTTCTTTAAGACAGGCCTCCGCGGCGTTGCACAGCGAGCTCGCGAGCGACGCCGCATCAACGCGGAACGTCACGCTCTTAGTCGCACGCATCCCGCTCTTGGGAGACGGCCAGGAAGAGCAGAGGGCGTTGCACCCGTGGAGGACAAGCTCGAACTTGTAGTCGTAGTCGAAGCTCTCGTCTTTCTCGGGAGCATCGACCGACACATCGTAGTCGCCTGAATGCAACAGGGAGCACCGGAGCTTCCAGCACATCTTCCCATTAAAGATTTGACCTGGAATCGTTTCACCTTCGTTCGAGGGGTCTCCCGAAAACAGGAAGTCGTTTGCCGCCCAGTCATCAAACCACTTCACATACTGCCGCCCCGCCGCTCTCTTCCCGTTATGAAGGACGAGATTGGGATAAAGAAGCTGCCCCATGGCGTCGGGAATGGTAAGGGAAGACATAAGGGCTGGGATAAGGCAGTCTTTCTCAACCGCATTTCTAATCGATTCGACGAGTAGCTTCATTTTGATGCCTCAAAAAGTCTATGCGGTCTTATGCGAAGAAACGGCCGATCGGCCATGAGCCGAGCGTCGTTCGCGCCTCTTCGTCAAGTGACGCTCTGAGCGCAGAGGCCATGTCCGAGTCTCCGCGCAAGGCTGCTGCGCATGCTTTCGACAGCGCACTATCTGAATTCAGCTGGATTGCCATTAACTCAGATTTCTCCTCGCTAGTAAGATCTCGCTTTCGAGCGGCAATTTGATATCGATTTATCAGGGTTGCCTCTCGATCCGCAAAAGCTTCCAGGGCGTCTACGGTCATCTCGCAGCATTTCAGCAACTCTTCCTTACAGCACGCATCTTGATCGTAGGCTGATAGCATTTCAAGCATCTTGTCGTTGACGTAGGCAGAGCTAACTTCGGTGACTGGATACTGCTTCAACGTAGCGGCAAACACCTCGGCATCGATATTGGCAAGCCTCATATAGTCCTGCATCGTTTGGACGAACAGAGGCGCGACGACTACGGGGGCATCCCCCTCGCCCCGGAAGAACACCGAGACCGTCAGGTCATCCAGTCGAAGCCCATCGACCATTCGGTACATATCTTCAGATACTTGGTAAAACACGAGCTTAATCGGATGGTTCCCCAGATTGATATATCCGAATCCGTTTTGCCGATCCTTGTAGTGGAGGGGTGCGTTCTCAACCAATCCCTTGTAAATTGTCTCGATGTTTCTTAAATCCTGAGTGGTCAACGCACTGATGTCGAGCTCTGGCTTGTAATGAAGAGCGTCGACAACCCGCTTGATAATCTCCAGCGACTGCAATCGACTCTCAAGGGCGTCGAGGTCGCCTCCGCTCAACTTGCACCCGCGAGCAAAGCCGCTTCCGTCTATGGAAAGCGTACCGGTTTGCATCAATGCGCGCATGAGGGCCAACTCTTCCATGCGCTCGACAAGAGTTCCGGTCTCGCTGAGGGTGATTGTGTTGGTGGAGAGGCATATGTCGAAACCCCTGAAGAAAACGTGCTCGCCATTCTCATTTTCTCCGGCCATGACCACCGCATTTAGGGAAACATCACCAGAGCTGACGTCATGCCGAGACCCAATCGCGACGCCAACTATGTTTTCAAGCTTATTCAAGGGATACAGCTCTCCCCAGGGGCTCTTCCCGTAGATATACAGCCCGTTCCTGTATGGAGCCAAGCTTGCGGGCGACTCGCCCTCGAGCAGCTCGATTCCAAACTCGCACTCATCAAAGCAAAGGCCGGCGTCCTTAAATTCCTCGATTGTCTTGGGGGCGATGCCGGCGACTGCTCGCTGCTTTGCTCTGTCCTTGACCGCCCTTCTGACAAGCCGCGTCAATTCCGCCGCGTCTGATGGAAGCCGGTCGAAACGCAAAGAGATGCGCTCTTGTTGCTCCGGAATATCGGCCAGAATCTTCTTTAGGTCATAGGGAAGCAAAAGTCTGTAGAAAACCTCCGCTGAACGAGCCTCGCTCCCACAGTAGACGTAAAAATAGATGCAGCCTCCAGCAATGTTGAGATAGTGCCTGAGGTCTGAAACTCGAACTTGCCGCTTAGGTCGGTCCGATTTTCTTTTCGAAGTGGTCCCCTTGACCTGAAGCGGCAACTGGCCTTCAACGGTCTCAATCGTGAAGGAAGAAGACGAGTAGACTTGCAGGTGCCCGTCGGTGCATTCGGTCTTGTCGTTCTCATCTATATACGCATAGACGCAAGCGACATCGCCGAAAGCCTGCTTGACAGCATTGACCGCGTTCTGCTCGATTTTGCGATTGTCCAAGCTTCTCCTTACTGTTTTAGATCGTCAGCAAACCGATGTCAGGCATGTTTCTCACTTGACCTAACTGCCTCGCGATGAATCGCATGGCCCTAGAGGAAAAAGTCCCTCGCGCTCACGATGCGGATGCCGTCGATATCCGTGTCGTAGGAACCCTGCCTCACGACCACGATCTTCTCGTGGTTGTCTCGTATCGACTTCAGAGGGGCGATCTCTCGCTCCCTGGTCTCGCTTGCGAACATCTCGTCAGTCGCCTGCACGTAGAGCACGCGCCCGTCCTTCGTCGCAACGAAGTCGACTTCCTTGCCATAGAGCTTGCCCACATGCACGCTCCATCCTTCGTAGAGCAGCTGGAGATACACGGCGTTCTCGAACAGGCGGCCAGTATCCGTGACCCTATAGCCGGCCATCCAGGTCCTGAAGCCGGTGTCGACGATGTACTCCTTTGGGTTCGTCTTGAGGAGCGCCTTGCCGTGCAAATCGTAACGCGTGGCACGATAGAACAGGAAGGCCTCCTCAAGCGCACCCACATACGAGGAAACGGTCTTGTTCGTGGTCTTCGGCCCCGCAGAAGTTAACGCGCCGGCGATTCGACTCGACGAGCACTCGTTGCCGATGTTGTCCGCCAGGAATTCGGCCACATGGCGCAGCAGGGAAGGGTCAGTCACCGCACTTTTGCCCTTCCCGCGCTCACGGTTGACAATATCACGCACGGCGATGGCTTCGTAGACGCCGGACATGTACGCCGAGTGCTGCGCCTGGGTCGTCGAGAGGGATGCGATGGCTGGCATGCCCCCGTACTCAAGGTAACGAGTAAGCATGTCGTCGAAGAGAACGGGATCCCCCTCGGGAGTGAGAGCCACCGAAGTTCCCGATACGAACTCGATTCCGCAGAAGTCGGCGAACTCGGAGAAGGACAGGGGCAGCATCTTTACCTCTACGTAGCGCCCGGAGAGATAGGTGGCCAGCTCGCTCGAGAGAAGATACGCATTCGAGCCCGTGAGGTAGATGTCGCAATCGAAGTCGATCCTCATTGCGTTGACCGCATCCTGCCAGCCATCGATTCTCTGGGGCTCGTCTATGAAAACGTAGGTGCGACCCTTGTCCGACAGGCGCCCGCGAACGTAATCATAAAGCTGGTCCTCCGTCTTGATGCCCGTACCCTTGCTTTCCAGGTTGACGCTCACAAAGCCGCGGCCAGCGACTCCTTCAGACTCGACGGCCATCCTAATTAGATCGAGAAGGCTCGACTTGCCGCACCTGCGCACGCCCGTGATCACCTTGATGAGGTCGGTGTCACGGAAGAGCATCGCCTCCTCGAGGTATCTATCGCGGTTCCTGAGTCTGCCACCCTTCAAAAGCTGCTCCTAAAACTCGAATCTGGTTACACTTTTAGGAGTATCGTAACTCCACGCCACAAGATGAGCAAAGAGCGCACCTCGAGACGGATCGACCAAGGGGATTACGCACCTGCCGGGAGGCAGGGCAGCTTGCTCGATCGACGCGGACTACCAATTGATAAACCCCAAAAGCCGGACCGCACGGCGGCGCTCGTTTCGCTAAATCGGCTTGATGGGATGGCGAATCACGGTCTTGAGCTTCTCCGGCGCGTACTTGCGCGGGTCGGAGAGGTAAATCTCGTGACAGAGGCGGGATTCGGAGAAGTCGGGCGCATATCCCCGTTCCGCCGCAAATGCACGCATGGCGCCTATGATCGTCAGCTCGTCATCGTAAGGCCCGTATAGCAATGGGCGCGGATTCGGAAGATGCCGCGCCCATTGGCAAACACTATAGCATAGAATCGAACGTCTGTTCTACTCCCACTCGATGGTCGCGGGCGGCTTGGACGTGATGTCGTAGCACACGCGGTTGGCGCCGGGAACCTCGGCCACGATGCGGCCGGAAATGCGGGCCAGCACGTCGTAGGGCAGCTTGGCCCAGTCGGCGGTCATGGCATCGCTGGACTCGACGGCACGCAGGATGATCGGGCGCTGATAGGTGCGCTCGTCGCCCATAACACCGACGGACTTGATGTCGGGCAGGACCGCGAAATACTGCCAGCAGCTGTGCTCGGAGTTGCGCTCGCCAGTCTGCTCAAACAGACGCTGGTTGTAGGCGTCGAGCTCCTCGCGCACGATAGCGTCAGCGTTCTTGAGGATCTCGAGCTTCTCCTTATCGACCGCACCGATGATGCGGATGGCCAGACCCGGGCCCGGGAAAGGCTGACGGAACACGATGTGACCCGGCAGGCCCAGCGCCAGGCCAAGCGCGCGGACCTCGTCCTTAAAGAAGTGATCGAGCGGCTCGATGAGGTCGAAGTGCACGCCCTCGGGGAACGGGATCAGGTTGTGATGGCTCTTGATGGTGGCCGTCTTGCCGCCCGTCTTGCGAGCGCCGGACTCGATGATGTCGGGGTAGATGGTGCCCTGAGCCAGGTACTTGACCGGCTTGCCATCGGTCTCGAGCTGCTGAGCAACCGCGAAGAACTCTTTCCAGAACTGCGTACCGATGATGCGGCGCTTCTCCTCGGGCTCGGTCACGCCGGCCAGAAGCTCGGCATAACGGTCCTCGGCGTGGACGTGGATAAAGTCGACGTCAAACTGCTTGGTGAAGACCTCCTCCACCTGCTCGGGCTCGCCCTTGCGCAGCAGGCCGTGGTTGATGAACACGCAGGTCATCTGCTTGCCCACGGCGCGAGCGCCAAGCGCAGCCACGACGGAGGAGTCGACGCCACCGGACAGAGCCAGAATCACGCGGTCGTCGCCGACCTTCTCGCGAAACTCGGCCGTCATGGTCTCGACCAGGTTGTCCATGCTCCAGTTGGGCTCCAGGCCGCAGATCTCAAACAGGAAGTTGCTCAGCAGCTGCTGACCGTACTCGGAATGCTTGACCTCGGGGTGAAACTGCGTGGTGAAGATCTTGCGCTCGACGCACTCCATGGCGGCAACCGGGCACACGTCGGTGCTGGCGGTAACGGTAAAGCCCTCGGGTACCTCGGACACGGCGTCGCGGTGGCTCATCCACACAGTCTGCTCCATGGGCGTGGAGTTAAAGAGCTTGGCGCCGGCCGTGCGCGTGATGGTGGCGCGGCCGTACTCGCCCACCTCGGAGTGGCCGACCTTGCCGCCAAGCGTCACGGCCGTGATCTGATGGCCATAGCAAAAGCCCAGGACGGGAAGGCCCAGGTCAAAGATGGCAGGATCGATGGACGGAGCGTCCTCGGCATACACAGAAGCCGGGCCGCCGGAAAGGATGAGCGCAGAGGCGTTCATCTCGCGAATCTCGTCGGCCGAGATGTCGCAGGGGACAATCTCGGAATACACGTTGAGGTCGCGGACGCGACGGGCAATGAGCTGACCGTACTGCGCACCAAAGTCGAGTACGAGGACCTTTGCGGAAGCCTTTTGATCCATGGTTCCCCCTCTTGTTGGCGGGGAGCCGGTGCCCACCCGCATGAATGAACGAAAATAGCCTTCATAGTGTACACGTTATATGGGGTTTCTCGCCCCTCGCAGCCATCAGCGCACGGCAAACGCACGACCTAGGCCCCTATTTGACGGCAATTGAAGTGTTACCAAACGTTACAGATGATGTAATACGTTTGAACATTGGACGCCCTGTGCCACAATACTGCCGAACGACTCCGCCCTTGCGGCGGCAAATACGATAGGAATACCAGCATGAAGCGCATCCTTCTCATCGCCACGGGCGGCACCATCGCATCGACCGAGGACGGCAACGGCCTCTCCCCCGCCCTGACCGGTGAGGAGCTCGCCCAGAGCGTCCCCGAGATCTCGGGCCTCTGCGAGCTCAACGTCGTGCAGCCCATGAACATCGACAGCACCAATATGCGCCCGAGCGACTGGATGCGTATCCGCGACGTCATCGTCAAGGGCTATGCCGACCACGACGGCTTCGTGATTCTACACGGCACCGACACCATGAGCTACACCGCGGCAGCACTTTCCTATCTGATTCAGGACAGCCCCAAGCCCATCGTGCTCACCGGCTCGCAAAAGCCCATGGGCAACCCCTTTACCGACGCCAAGCTCAACCTGTACCAGAGCCTGCTCTATGCGCTCGACGAGCATTCGCACGATGTGTCGATCGTGTTTGGCGGCGTCGCCATTGCCGGCACGCGCGCCCGCAAGCAGCGCACCATGAGCTTTAACGCGTTCATTAGCGTCAACTATCCGCCCATTGCCTACATCCGCAACGACCGCATTGTGCGCAACGGGCTCCACGGCACTCATCAGGGCGAAAACCCGGTGCGTTTCTACGACAGCATCGACCCGCGCGTATTTGTACTCAAGCTTACGCCCGGCGTAAACCCGGGCATCCTCGACGCCCTTGCCGATAGCTACGACGCCGTGATTCTGGAGACCTTTGGCATTGGCGGTATTCCCGAGTTTGGCGAGTCGGGCGAGTCGTTCCAAGAGGCAATTTTCCGCTGGGTCGATTCGGGTCGCACCGTCGTTATGACCACGCAGGTCCCCGAAGAGGGCCTCGATCTGGGCATTTATGAGGTCGGCCGTGCTTACGCCAATCATCCGGGCATTCTGCGCGGCGACGACATGACCACCGAGACGCTCGTGGCCAAGACCATGTGGGCACTCGGCCAGTCACGCGATGCGGCCGAGATCCAGCGCCTGTTCTACAGCCAAGTCAACCACGACCGCATCCCGATGGCGTAATCCCTAAGGCAGTTCCACTTATCGCAGCCTCAAACGACAGGTGGTCCCCCTCGGGCCGTTCAAAAATCGGAGTATTCTGCAATTTCTCCGCCGGAGACATAGAATCGGCCGATTGTTAGACGAACTTTTAGGGCGAAGAGGCCGTCTAGTAAATATTTATTCCACATTTTTATTAAGCGTGTGGATTAACTACTGTCAAAAAGGCAAAGCCAGCCGCTCGAGCTACCATCTACGGCTGAACAAGTGCTGAATACTCGCGATTTTGCACATCGAAACCAGGGGGACCCGCCCAAAGAGCGTCAATTAGCAGCGAGGAACGCCCTATTCGATACCCTCAAGAAGCTCTGACACCGTCATACCGAGTGCGGGTGCGATCTTAAATAGAACCTTGAGCGTGAAATTTGCCGTCCCATCTTCGATTCGGTCGAGGTAGGGTCGGCTGATTCCTGTCGCCACACAAAAATCAACCTTGGAGATACCAAGGTCTCTGCGTGTCTCTTCGACCCGCCTGCCAAGAATCTGTTTCACACGTTCGTCCATGCAGCCGAGTTTGAAATGGAGCCGAACATAAACGTAAACTATAGTTTACGTTTTGCCGAATACACAGGAGTTTTCTATGTCGGGTTCTTCGGTCCGCATGTACCGAGCCACGCCTCGCACAAACAGCGCGCCGCCCAAGCTCGTCGTCGTTGAATCAGAATGCCTTTCGCCCGATGAGCGCACAGCATTTGCATTGCTATCAAGTCGCGTCGCCGCCGTTCTAGTCCCTTGCCCGGCGCAAGGTGAACTTGCTATCCAATGCCAGGCGCACAGCTGCTCGCTCAATCAGGCTGCCGTGATCGCAACCAGCCAACGCGGTCTGCCCCTTCTCCTGGAAGCCGGTATCGCACTCGCCCTTCGCGGCGCCGGATACGGAAACGAGGCCGCCGCCGACATGGTCTTTAAACCACGATCGAGCGGCGGCCTCGCAGCAGCTATCGAATATGTGTGCAGACTCGTTGCCTAAAAGGACAAGCTAGAAACCAAAGCCAAAGCCCGTTCCGGTAATCGCCGAGTACATAAAGTAAACGTTGATCACGTTGAGGAACACACCCGTGATGCAACCGTTGCGCAGGTAGCGTTCGCACACGATGCGCGCCATGGCGGCGGAGTCATCATTGTTTTTAGCTTGACGTCCCGCCGTAAAGTATGTCGCCACGCTCAGCAGCAGGTTGAGCACCGGCAGCGCCAGCAACTCGTAGCTCTTGCCCCAGCGCGTCACCTCGCCGGCGGCGTTAAACTTCGTTGCCACCTCGGGACCAATGTTGGGGATAACGCACGCTGCGACCACCAGCGGAATCACCGCAAGTACGAGCAGCGCAATACCCATGTAGCCAGCTTTTTTGCCGTATTTAAACATATGCGTCGCCCTTACACGTTAAAGCGGAAGTGCACGACGTCGCCATCGGCCATGACATAGTCCTTGCCCTCAATACGCAGTTTGCCGGCGGCCTTGGCGCCCTGCTCACCGCCGAGCTCGATGTAGTCGTCATAGCCAATAACCTCGGCCTTAATAAAGCCGCGCTCAAAATCGGTGTGGATGACGCCGGCGGCCTGCGGGGCGGTCGCGCCCTGACGAACCGTCCAGGCCTTGACCTCCATCTCGCCGGCCGTAAAGAACGACTGCAGACCGAGCAGCTTATAGGCCGCCTGCGCGAGCACGTCCAGACCGGGCTGCTCCAGGCCCAAGCTCTCCAGGTAGTCGGCGGCGTCCTCGGGATCGAGCTCGGAAAGCTCGGCCTCAATCTTGGCGCAGATGGGCAACGGCTTGACGCCATCGATGGGCGCCAGGTCCTCGTTGAGCATATCCTCGTCCACGTTGGCCACGTACAGAATGGGCTTCATAGTGAGCAGGAACAGGCCCTTGGCGGCGGCACGCTCCTCGTCGGTCATCTCCATGGACGCGGCTCGCTTGCCCTCGTTGAGCCAAGCGAGCAGGCGCTTGGCCACCTCGAACTTGGGCATGAGCTCTTTGTCGCGCTTGGCCTCCTTCTCGAGCTTGGGCAGCTGCTTCTCGAGCGTGCCCATGTCGGCCAGGATGAGCTCGGTCATGATGGTGTCGGCATCGCCGGCGGGATCGACAAACTCGCCCGTGCGGCCCACCTCACGCATGACGTTGGGGTCCTTAAAGTAGCGCACGACCTCGCAGATGGCGTCGGTCTCGCGGATGTTTGCCAAGAACTGGTTGCCCAGGCCCTCGCCCTCGTTGGCACCCTTCACCAGGCCAGCGATGTCGACGAACTCGACCGTCGCCGGCACAATGCGGCCGGGGTTAACGATGTCGGCGAGCTTTTGCAGGCGGCTATCGGGCACATCGACGATACCCACGTTGGGGTCGATCGTGGCAAACGGGTAGTTGGCGGCAAGGCCGGTCTTTTTGGTAAGCGCGGTGAACAGCGTCGACTTGCCCACGTTGGGCAGGCCCACGATACCGATGGAAAGGGACACGACAGCTCCTTTTGGTACAGTACTTCAAACAGTATAAGTATAGCGCCGCCGCAGCATCCGGGCGAATCCGGACACCACGGCGGCGCAAATGAAGCAGAGATAGAGCTCGCTGACTAGTCCGCGAGCTTCTCCACCTGATCGAGCATCTTGTCAAGCTTGGCCTTTGCCTCGGCCTTGGCCTTCTGGGCCTCTTCGTGGGCCTTGGCCTTCTGAGCGGCCTTTTCCTCGGCCTCGGGGTCGACAACGACCAGATTGGACGCATCGTGCTCGACCAGCTTGAGCGCATGCTCGGGGCACACCTTGACGCAGGCTCCGCAACCTAGGCAATACGTGGACTCCAATGCAAAGCGACCGCTTCCCACCAAATCGCAGGCAAACGTGGGGCACACGTTGACGCACTCGCCGCACGACGTGCACTTGTCAAAATCGCATTCCGGCGTGCTCACCTGCATGTTCTGGGCAAGCTCGGGGTGGTTTTGCAACGTCGAGAGCACCAGCTGCCGCCCGTGCGTGAGCGAACGGCGACGCTTGGTCGTCGTGGTGCCGCACATGGTGTTGAGCGTGCGCTCCAGCTGGGTAATCTGATGGCGATGGGCTTTGAGCTTTTGCGTCACCGAGGCCAGTGCCGCCGTCGCCGGATTGAGCTTGGTCACCGTCAGGCCCGTGGTGCGGGCAATCTTTTCCATATACTCCTTGCGTTCGTACTCACGAAGCTTATGGCACTTGAGGCTCTTGGGGTCGACCTCCAAGCCCATACCCGTGCCGGACCACTCCTCGGCCTTCGCAATCGCCTCGCCCAGAATGTCCTCACCGCCGGTGTTGCGGCATTTATCGCACACGCCCAGCGGCAGGTACACACTCACGTTGGGATAGTCCGCCAGTACCGAGAACCAAGTCTCGGCCGTAATATCGCCCACGCAGGCAACGACGACCTCGTTTTCGCGCGGCATACGCTTGAGGGCGCGCGTGCAGGTGACGTAGGCGGTCTCGTGGCTCGTAGCGGCAGAGACGATATCGTCATACAGGTTTTTAGGCGCCAGGCGCGGCGAGATGATCGCCTCGGTCGGGCAGGCAGCGGCGCACAGACCGCACTTGCGGCAGGAGTCGAGGATCTCAATGGCGTCTTCCTCGACCTCGATAGCGTTGACCGGGCACACGTCCATGCACGCGGTGCAGCCGCTCTTTTCGTTTTTGCAGGTCAGGCACGGAATGGTATTGCCGCGCGGGCGCTCCTTGTAGTCGGCAGGATTCCACTGCGGCGCCGACGGATCGAGTGCATCGGTCACGCCGCCAAGCGGGTTTTTAAGAAAGTCGAAACCCTTGCTGATCTCGATAATGTCATCAAACAGATCGTGTTCCTGCGCCATGCGCGGCCCCTCCCTGAGCAGTGCAAACAAGCAAGAGATAATGATACGCTATCGGCCCACGCCTCGGGCAAATTACACGCGGCGCACCTTTGAGGCAAATAGTCTATAGCCTATCGCCGCCTCGATTGCACAAGATCGATCAAACGCCAAGCTATGCCTCGCACATGAGCTGCACAAGCTTTTGTTTGGTCACCTTGGCCTGCTCGTTAGCCATATTGCGTTCGTTTCTAAAGGCCGCATCTGCAACGCTCATCAGGTCGGTAACGGAAATCTCGCCAAGTCCCAGCTCCGCGAGCGTCGTCGGTAGGCCGACGCGCTGGCAAAACTCGAGCACCTGATCAAGCTCGAGCGCACGCTCCAAACGAAGCTGGACCACTAGGCCAAATGCCACGGCCTCGCCGTGCATGGCCTTGCACTCGGGCAGGATCGTCAACCCGTTGGCGATGGCATGTGCCAACGCCAAGCCACCGCTCTCAAAGCCGACGCCCGAGAGCAGAATATTGCACTCGATCAGGCGCTCAACCGCCGGCGATATACGGCCCTTTTTGAGATCGCGCTTGGCAGCGACGCCGCACTCCATGAGTGTGTCATAGCAGGCACGAGCCGCAACCAAAGCCAAGTGCCCCGGCGCGCCACCGTGTTCGTTGACGCCGTGCGCCGCGGCGCACGAACGCGCCTCGAAGTACGTTGCCAGTGCATCGCCCATGCCAGCGACCGTCATACGCAGCGGGGCCGCCGCGACCACGTTGGTATCGACCACGACCAGGTCTGGATTCTTCTCGAGCATCAGGTAGCGGTCGAACGACCCATCCTCGTGATACAACACCGAAATCGCGCTGCACGGACCGTCCATCGACGCCGCCGTGGGGCATACGCACAACGGCAACTCGGCATAAAACGCAACGGCCTTGGCGATATCGAGCATCTTGCCGCCGCCAATGCCCACCACCATGTCGCAATACTCGGCCCGGGCTTCCTTGGCCATTTCGACAACGGCATCTTCCGTACACGGACCGTTGTAAATCTTAAAGAACGGCTCGCTTAGATCTTCATCCAGAAATCCATCGACGATCTGCCTGCACAGCCGATCCTCGGTGCCCTGGTCAAACAAGACATAGGCAGCGCAGCCCAACCATGACAAATACCTGCCCTGGCGCGAAAGCTCCCCCGGTCCCTGAACATACCGACCGGGGCCGCCATAAACCATAGGAAGCGCCATACGAGAATCCACCCTTCATCAAACAACGATGGTGCAAAGTACCCTGACCCCTTTGCACCATAGCAAAAAGGGGCAAAGCCATCTGTTGGCTTTGTCCCTTCCTTAGCTTGATTTACTCATCCATGAGATAGTAGTGGCCCAGTGCGTCTGCACCCAGAATGGCGTTTGCGACCATCTCGGGCGTCACCTCAAAGGGCATGTTGCACATGGTGTCCTCGGGCGCGCAGGCGGCCTCGGCAACAATCATGGCCTGCTCGCGCGTAAGCTCGGCAACGCCAAGTTCCTTCATCGTGACCGGCAGGCCCAGCTCAATGCAGAAGCCCAAGACTTCCTCGAGCTTCTCGGTCGGGGCATCCTCGAGCACCAGCTGGACGATGGTGCCGAAGGCGACCTTCTCGCCGTGATACATGCCGTGGCACTCGGGCAGCATCGTCAGGCCATTGTGGATGGCATGAGCAGCAGCAAGGCCCGAGCTCTCAAAGCCAATGCCCGAAAGCAGCGTATTGGCCTCGATGATATGCTCGACGGCAGGCGTGAGCGCACCCTTCTCCAGCGCGACCTTGGCCTTCACGCCATCGGCCATAAGCGTCTCGTAGCAGAGCTTGGCGAGCGCCAGGCCGGCCATGCCGCCCTTGCCGCCAGCGCAGGTGCCGCCGTCGGCATCGTGCGTCGCCTGGGCCTCGAAATAGGTTGCGAGCGCATCGCCCATACCGGAAACCGTCAGGCGCACCGGGCTCGCCGCGATAACCGTCGTATCCATAAGGACGATATTGGGGTTTGCCTTAAGGAAGAGATACTTGTCGAACTGGCCGTCATCGGTATAAAGCACCGAAAGCGCCGAGCACGGGGCATCGGTCGAAGCAATGGTGGGGCAAATGATGACCGGGGACTCCAGGTAGTAGGCGACGGCCTTCGCGGTGTCGAGGATCTTGCCGCCACCGACGCCGACGATGATGTCGCAACCGTTGTCGCGAGCGAGCGCAACCAGGCGATCGACCTCGCCCTTGGAGCACTCGCCGTTAAAGTCCTCAAACAGCAGCTCGGCCTTAGCCTCGGCAAAGCCGCCCTCGATCTTGGCACCGACGCGCTTCTTGCCCGAAGGCGTCACGATGACGAGGGCCTTAGCGCCGAGCGGCTCGACATAGGAGCCGAGCTTGGCGAGCTCGTCCGGACCCTGGATGTACTTGCTGGGGCTATTGAAAATTGCAGCCATAACTATCCCATTCTCTAAAAAAGAAAGGGGCTCCGTACAGATACGTGCGGAGCCCCTCGTTACGATAACAAGAGTCGATTAGAAATCGATGTCGGTATCGTAGTAGCAGGCCTTGAGGATCTTCTCGAAGTCGGCAGCCTTGGTCTCACGCGGGTTCTCCGGCGTGCAGGCGTCCTGCTCGGCGTTCGCGGCGATCTCGGGGAGCTTGGCGAGGAACTCCTCCTCGGAAACCATCTGCGGGTTCTCGGCGTCGACCTTCACGCCACCATTCGCGTAATCCTTGATGGACTGCGGAATGTTGAGCTGGTCGTTGAGGTCGCGGATCTTCTGGACGAGCGCGGCAATGAGCTCCTCGTTGGTCTCGCCGGGAAGGTGCAGGATCTCCTTGGCCACGTAAGCGTAACGCTCGGCAGCACGGGGATCCTTGGAGTTCCACTGGATGACCTTGCCCAGGTACATGGCGTTAGCGGCACCGTGGATGATGTGGCCGTTCTCGAAGGCAGCACCGGTCTTGTGAGCCATGGAGTGAACGATGCCGAGCAGGCCCGAGGAGAAGGCGATACCGGCGATGCACTGAGCCTCGTGCATGTGCTGACGGGCCTCATGGTCGCCAGCATAGGACTTGGGCAGCCACTCGACGATCTCGCGGATGCCGTGCAGAGCATTGGCGTCGGTGAACATAGAGGCGCAGGTGGAAACGTAGGCCTCCATGCAGTGGGTCAGAGCATCCATGCCGGTGTGAGCGCACAGCTTGGCGGGCATGGTGTAGGTGAGCTCGGGGTCGACGATGGCGACATCAGGGGTGATGTTGAAGTCGGCCAGCGGGTACTTGATGCCCTTGGCGTAGTCGGTAATGACGGAGAACGCGGTGACCTCGGTAGCGGTGCCGGAGGTAGAGGAGATGGCGCAGAAATGAGCCTTCTGACGCAGCTCAGGGAAGCTGAACGGCTGGATGATGTTATCGAAGGACTCCTCGGGATACTCGTAGAAGACCCACATGGCCTTAGCGGCATCGATGGGCGAGCCGCCACCGATGGCGATAATCCAGTCGGGCTCGAACTCGCGCATGGCCTCGGCGCCCTTCATGACCGTCTCGATGGACGGGTCGGACTCGACGCCCTCGAACAGCTTAACCTCGAAGCCGGCCTCTTTGAGGTCGGCCTCAACGTCCTGCAGGAACCCGCCGCGGCGCATAGAGCTGCCGCCAGAAACGATGATGGCCTTCTTACCCTTGAGGTTCTTCACCTCGTGGCGAGCGCCCTCACCAAAGTACAGATCGCGAGGATTGGTAAAACGTCCCATACTGTGCCTCCTAAACAAGCCCCTCTTAGACTTGCGTATATAACGGAGCACCCAATTGGCTCCGTTAGGACCGGTTTGCGCGTTGCCGGCGATGACAATGCGCGATGTCTAAACGTCTCAACGCTCAGACAAACACTATTTTACCGTTCTGGTTGGTCAGTTATTCACCTAAAGCCGCCAATGATGAAACGTTTTTTCTATCCCTGAAGACCCTTGTGCGGCATTCATACTCCCAAGCTGGGCAAACGTTTTATCAAGGTTGACTACATATCCCGGGCAGGACGGTGCCCCTCCAAAATATGCACCGTTCGCCGCCAAAAATCGACCGTTTGCGGCACCGTGATACCACTCGGTCGTCCAAGGTGCCGACATTTGTGCGACATCCGTCTTCGTGGTGCAAAGGTGCAAGTCCAAGTGCGGCACCCCCGGTGTGCCACATGCGGGTAAACTAGAACCTTATATAGAGATATTTGAACCCTAACCGCAGCAAAGGAGGCCCCATGGCATTCGATCCCATTCAAGAGGATTGCCATCGCCTCGTTCTTGAGGCCTTGCGCCGCGACAATATCCCGCTCACCGACGGTGCCGCCGTAGAGCGTCTGATGGAACAATTCACCCGCAACCCCGCACCGCTCATCGTGCACGACCGCGACCGCGCCGGGCACCTCATTGCCAAGGTGGTCGAGGCTGTCGACTACCGCATTCCCTTTATCCCTGACGATACCCAGGCAGAGCAGGAAGAGGCAGCTGCCGAGAACATGCTCCGCGAGGCAGCCGCGCTCGATCCGGCCAACTGGGATGCCCAGCGCATGCTGACCGCCCTCACCGCCAGCTCCAACGAGGAATACGTACAGTACTTGGCATCCAAGCGCGATGAAGTCGAGCATGACCTGGCGCTCAAAATCGCCTCGGCGCAGGACCCCTACGAGCGTGAGGCCGCAGGCGACCTTACGCGCCGCCCCTATCTGCGCTGGCTTGCCGCCCTTGCATCGCGCGCCCTCATTAGCGGCCGCTATCGCATGTCGCTCGAAGCCGCAAACCGCAGTCTCGACTTTGCCCCCAACGATCCCGCCGGCGTCCGCCACACTGCAATGCTCGCCATGGCAAAGCTCGAATACCCCGCCGAGGAGCTCAAACGGTTTCGCTCTGCACACTCCGTCCCCTATCTCGCCAACACGCCGCTGCGCCGTCGTCCCAAGGACGCGGAGCGCGACTTGGACCCATGGACGCTCATCGCGCTGATGAGCGCTGCCTGGCGCGAGCTGGACTACGAGGGCGCCGAACACTATTTGCGCATCCTCGCACGCTCGTGCCCGCACGCGGCCGAGGCGCTCTACTTCCAAACCGAGTTTCCCGATGGCGTCTATGCCCGCGTCAACGTAGGTGCGGGCTCGACCGACGAGCTTGTCCTTGCGCTGTCCGAGGCGACGCCGGTGCTGCAGGAGGGTCTGGGCGCCCCCGACAACGCCAGCTTTGCCGCCTGGGTCGCCACCAACGACATCGTGCGTTCCCAGATCGACGAGCGCATCCTGCGCGCAGCCGAGCAGGGACTTCCATTTAAGGGAGGGGACCTCTAATGGATCCGAGCGTCTACATCCCCGCCTACCTGGAGCGCACCTATCTGGCGTCGCACCCCGAGCTCACCGATGCAGCACGCGAGCTTGTCCATAACGACATTAGCGCGAATCCTCAAAAGTATGCGCAGTCCGAGCATGCCCAAGCGCTGCTGTCCTATGCCGGTGTTCATCGCCACCTGCTCGACGAGCTCCATCGCATCGAGGACATGGGCAGCGACGAGGAGTTCGAGCACGAGGTCGAAACGGCCATCGACAGTCTTCCGGACCGGTTCAAACGCGCG
>CALINZ010000260.1 GCA_938045085.1 uncultured Collinsella sp.
GGTGTATTGTTTGAAGGCTTGGGTGAAGGCGGCCTGCTGAGGGTAGCCTAGGCGCTCTGCTACCTGCGCTATCGTGAGCGCGCTATCGGCCAAAAGGTCCTGTGCTCGCTCCATACGGCGTCTGCGAATGTAGGCGCCCATCGACTCGCCTGTTTGGGCCTTAAAGGTGGCGCATAGTTTGGAGCGGCTTGTGTAGAGCCTCTCGGCCACCTCGTTGATACCCACATGTCTGCCTTTGTCGAGCGCGCGCTCAATCATTGCCGTTGCTTCTTCGGCAATGGTTATGCTGACGCGTGTGTCTGCCGCCTGCCGCGCCTGCTTGTGGGCCGCGCGCGAACAGGCGAGCTCCGCGACCATGGTCTCCACGATGCCCTGCATATAGACGTGTCCGCCTACGGTGCGGGCGCGGTCCTCGTTAATCCGGCGCAGCGTGTGGCAGATGGCAGACGTCGCTTCCTCGTGCCATGGCTCGGCAAACGCCTCAAAGATTCCCGCGAACTCGGTGGGATAGCGGTGCTCCAGTTCGTCAAAATATCCAGGCAAAAAGAGCACCGAGCGCGAGTGATAGAGCTCCCCCGCAAACAGCGGGCTTAATTCCTCGCCACAGTTATCTTGGATAAAGCTGCAAACGGCATTGTTTGGCCACGGTCCATGCAATGGTTTGAGGTTCGCGGGCGTTATGCCAGCCTCGGGCATGCATGTAAGTGTGGGCGCGCTGACCTCGCTTACGCAGGCATATGGCTCGGGTGTGTATTCGGCCAGGTGCATATCGTGCGTCGGGGTGATGAAATGCTCCATGACGATGCAGGCAGGGGAGAGGGGCATGATCCATGCGCGTCCGTGCGCCCGATCGTTTGCCACCTCGCCGGTAAAGACAGCGCCCTTGCCGGAAAGCTCCAGGCCAAACTGCTCAAACTGTGGTGCGTAGAGCTCGGTTATGTCGGTCGCTGCCCGCCGTATTTGCAAAAGCGTCCCTTTCCTTTGCAGAAACGTCCACGCCTGGCTTGATTGTGAGCCATGGCTAACACATCAATGATAAGTTCATTACGGTTAACTCTCAAGCCGTTAGAAAGGAATCTCATGGCAAAGGGATCAAAAAGGGAAGGTGGAGGCATCGGCGAGTTGCTCGCGTATGCCGGTGACCGTAAATTCCTAACGTATTTGGGCATGGCGCTCTCGGCGCTCTCGCAGCTGCTGAGCTTTGGCCCGTACGTGTGCATTTGGCTTGTCACTCGCGACCTGATCGCCGTGGCACCTAACTGGAGCGAAGCCTGCGACATCGCGATGTATGGCTGGTGGGCCGTGGGGTTTGCGCTGGCAAGCATCGTAACTTATTTCGTGGGGCTCATGTGCACGCATCTGTCCGCGTTTCGCTGCGCGTCCAATATCCGTAAGGCTACGAGCGAGCACCTGCTTAAGTTGCCGCTCGGCTACTTCGACACGCATGCCACCGGCGAGCTGCGCCGCATTGTAGACGGGTGTGCCGCCTCCACCGAGACTTTGCTCGCACACATGCTGCCCGATATCGCAGGCGCCGTCGCCATGGTCGTGGGCTTGCTCGTGCTGCTTTTCGCCCTCGATTGGCGCTTGGGCGCGGCATGCCTCATCTCGGTGGCCATTTCGTTTGGCGCCATGGCCACCATGATGAGCGGCAAAGGCGCCGAGTTCATGAAGGCCTACATGGGAGCGCTGGTCAAGATGAACAAGGCCGGCACCGAATACGTACGAGGCATCCCCGTGGTCAAGGTGTTTCAGCAGACGGTCTACTCCTTTAAGGCCTTCCACGATGCGATCGCCGAATATGCCGACATGGCACAAAGCTATGCGGGCACGTTCTGCCGAGGTCCGCAGGTACTCAACCTTACCGCGCTCAACGGCCTCGTGGCATTCTTTTTGCCGGTGGCGTTGCTGCTAGCTCCGGGCGAGACGGATTTTGCGCACTTTTTGGCCAACTTCACCTTCTACGCGATTTTTTCGGCCGTGGTGCCCACGGCCATGACCAAGCTTATGTTTGTGGGCGAGGCGTCTCAAATGAGTGCCGATTCGCTGGCGCGTATCCGAAGCATCATGGAGTCCGAGCAGCTCCCGGTGCCCGCTCAGCCTAAGCGTCCTGTTGGCAGCGATGTGCGCTTTGAGGACGTGAGCTTTACGTACGAGGGTGCCGAAGCACCTGCCGTTAGCCATGTGAGTTTCAGCGTTCCCGCTGGTAGCACCCTCGCCCTGGTGGGTCCTTCGGGTGGCGGTAAGTCAACCTGCGCAAGCCTGATCCCGCGTTTTTGGGATGTTTCCTCGGGTCGAGTGCTCGTAGGTGGTGTTGACGTTCGCGATATGGATCCGCACGAGCTTATGGACCAGGTCGCCTTCGTGTTCCAGACCAACCAGCTGTTCCGGCAAACACTTGCCGATAACGTGCGCGCCTCCAAGCCTGCGGCCACTGACGACGAAGTGCGTGCGGCCCTCTCCGCAGCTCAGTGCGACGACATTGTGGCCAAGCTCCCACAGGGCATCAATACCATGCTCGGTGCCGGCGGAGCATATCTTTCGGGCGGCGAGGTCCAGCGCGTGGCACTCGCCCGCGCGATCCTTAAAGACGCGCCTATCGTGGTGCTCGATGAGGCCACGGCGTTTGCCGATCCCGAGAACGAGACGCTCATCCAGCGCGCCTTTAGCAAGCTGGCGGCTGGTCGCACAGTCATTATGATTGCGCACCGACTCTCGACTGTAGTGGGCGCAGACCAAATCGTGGTGCTCAACCAGGGCAGCGTGCAGGAGTCGGGTACCCATGCCGAGTTGCTGTCCCAAGAGGGTCTGTATGCCAAGATGTGGGCCGAATACGAACAGGCCGCGAGTTGGAAGATTACTGCTACGACCGCGGATACCGCCGTCGCGAAGGGAGGCGAGGCCTAAATGTTCGCCTCATTCCAAAAGAAGTATTTCCTATCCGATAAAGGCGTCGCCGGCGTAAAACGCGGCATTTTCTGGACCACGCTCACCAATCTCATTACCATGGCCGGCATGGGCTTTCTATTCCTGGTTATGGCCAGCTTTGTCGAGCATCTCGCCAGCGGGGCTGACCTGCCGGATGCCCTGCCGATCGTGGGCGGCCTCCTGGTCTTTTTCGTGATGCTCTTTGCCTCTAACTGGCAGCAGTATTACTACACCTACTGCATCTTTTACGAGGAGTGCGGCAAGCAGCGTATGGAGATCGCCGAGCGCTTGCGCAAACTGCCGCTGTCGTTTTTTGGTCGTCGTGATCTGGCCGATTTAACCGAGACCATCATGGGCGACGTCCAGGCTATGGAGCACGCCTACAGCCACGTGCTGGGAGAGCTTTGGAGTGCCATCATCGCAAGCGCCATTGTGTTCGTGGCGTCGTTGTTCTTTTGCTGGCAGCTGACGATCGCGGCGTTTTGGAGCGTTCCCGTGGCCTTTGCCGTGCTGTATCTAACACGCGGCCCCATGACCCCGGTGTTCGATCGCGTGCGTGCCGAGAAGGTCAAGGTTACCGAGGCAATTCAAGAGACGCTCGACTGCGTTCGCGAGATCCGTGCCACCAACCAGGAGGCCCATTATCTTGAGGGACTCAACGCTGTGATCGATGCCGAGGAGCGCGAGACCACCAAGGGCGAGCTCGCTAACGGGCTTTTGGTCAACTCTGCCTTTGTCATCCTGCGTCTGGGCATTGCCACCACGCTGGTTACGGGCGCCGCGGTGGTCGCCTCCGGGCAGGTCGACTTTTTGGTGATGTTTGCCTTCCTGCTTATGGTGAGCCGTATCTATGCGCCCTTTGACCAGGCGTTAATGTTAATGTCCGAGCTGTTTGCCGCCGAGTCGTCTGCCAAGCGCATGCGTTCCATCATGGAAGAGCCTGTGGCGTGGGGCAGCGAGAAATTTGAGCCCGTGGGCCACGATGTGGTGTTCGATCACGTGGCATTTGGCTATGGTGCGGGCGAGGACGGACGCGCCGGCGAGAAAGTTCTTACCGATGTGAGCTTTACCGCCAAGGAAGGCGAGGTCACGGCACTGGTCGGTCCTTCGGGTTCCGGTAAGCCTACGGTGTGCCGCCTGGCCGCGCGCTTTTGGGATGCCACCGAAGGCACGGTCACCGTGGGTGGCGTGGATGTTGCGAGCGTGGATCCCGAGGTGCTGCTGCGTGATTACGCCATTGTGTTCCAAGACGTGCTGCTCTTTGACGACACGGTGATGGGAAATATCCGCCTCGGGCGTCGTGATGCCACCGATGAGGAAGTGCTTGCGGCCGCGCGTGCCGCCAACTGCGACGAGTTCGTGAACCGCATGCCGCAGGGCTACGACACCATGATTGGCGAGAACGGCTCCAAGCTGTCCGGCGGCGAGCGCCAGCGCATCTCTATCGCCCGTGCGCTGCTCAAAGATGCGCCTATCGTGCTGTTGGACGAGGCGACGGCGAGCTTGGATGTGGAGAACGAGACCGTGGTGCAACAGGCGCTCTCCCGTCTGCTTGCAGGCAAGACGGTTATCGTTATTGCCCACCGTATGCGTACGGTGGAAAATGCCGACAAAATCGTTGTGCTCAAGGATGGTGTGGTTGCCGAGCAGGGCACTCCGGCACAGCTCAAGGCGGCAGGTGGAGAATTCGCCCGCATGGTTGCGCTGCAAAAGGAAGCGGCTGCCTGGCGGCTATAGGAATGTGACAAAGGGACAATCCCTTTGTCACATTGAGTTCATCCCCATAGTTTCCAAAAAGTTAGCCATTGTTGACCAAATAGTTATACTAAACTATTTTCAAAAGCGTGCTCGAGCAAACTAATGAACTCGGGTGCTAAGGCACCATGCCGCGCTTGTGCGGCAAAAGGGAGAAGCAACATGAAGAAGTCGACGTTCAATACCCTGCTTGTCGGTGGCGGTTTTCTGCTTGGCACGGCCGGCATCAAGCTGCTTACCAGCGCTCCGGTCAAGAATGCCTGCGTGCAGGGTATCGCGTGCGGTATGCGCATCAAGAACGGCTACCAGGACATGGTCGAGCAGGCCAAGGCCAATGTCGATGACATGGTTGCCGAGGCTGCCTACATCACCCAGAGCGAGGCCGCTGCTGACGAGGCAGCCGAGTAACGCTCCCAGGCACAAACTATGAGATTCTCGATTATTAGCGAGATCCCCGGCAGGACCCGTCTTCAATTGGCGGGTCCTGTGCCAGAGAGCGATCTCGATGCACTTCTTAAGCTTGGCGGCGACATCGATGGCGTGCACAAGGTGCGCGTGTATGGCCGCATTGGCCAGATGGCACTCGAATATGACGAGCCGCGCCGCGCGAGCGTGCTCGACGCCTTGGGCGCACTCGATGCTCAAGCTATCGCCGATGCCAAGTCGGGCTACGTGATGCAACTCGAGCCGCGCAAGCACAAGCTCGTCATGGATCTTGCCACACTTATCGGCGCCCACTACGCGCGCCGCTGGTTCCTGCCTACGCCGCTGCGTGCGGTGTTTGTCGTGGCCGGTTACATGGCATTTTTGCGCGCTGCCCTTCATGAGCTGGCGCAGCCGCGCCTGACCGTTCCTGTGCTCGACGCTTCGGCCATCGGCATTTCGTTCGTCAAGCGTGATGTCGACACCGCGGGCCAGACGATGTTCCTGCTCAACGTGGGCGAGCTGCTCGAGGACTACACCCGCGCCATGAGCGAAAACGAGCTCATCAACTCGCTGCTCGATGTGCCCGATAAGGCGCAAAAGGTCGTCGGCGACACCGAGGTAAGCGTTGCCGCCACCGAGCTTGAACCCGGCGATTTGGTCGCCGTGCGCACCGGCATGTCTATCTGCATCGACGGCGTGGTCGAGCAGGGAAGCGCCATGGTCAACCAGGCGACCCTGACCGGCGAGCCGCTGGCCGTCGAGCGCAGCGTGGGCGACGACGTGTTCGCCGGAACCGTCGTGGAAGACGGCAGCATCTTGGTGCGCGTGCGCGCCAATACGGCACAGACCAAGCTCCGCTCAATCGTCTCGCTCGTGCAGACGGCCGACTCGCTCAAGTCCGAGGGCCAGTCGCATATGGAGGACCTTGCCAACAAGATCGTCCCGTGGAACTTCCTGCTCGCGGGCCTGGTTGCACTCACCACGCGTAGCCTCATCAAGACCTCGGCGGCGCTGATGGTCGACTACTCGTGCGCACTCAAGCTTACGGGCTCCGTCGCCGTCATGACCGCTATGAGCGATGCTGCCAAGATGGGCGTCATGGTCAAGGGCGCCAAGTACTTTGAGTCGTTTGCCAAGGCCGACACCATTGTGTTTGACAAGACCGGTACGCTGACCGAGGCCCAGCCGCGTCTAGCTTGCGTGCTCACGACCGATGGCTGGAGCGAGGACGAAGTCCTGCGCCTTTCCGCTTGCTTGGAGGAGCATTTTCCGCATCCGGTGGCGCGTGCCGTGGTCGATGCGGCACGTGAGCGCGGGCTCGAGCACCGCGAGCGCCATGCTGCCGTCGAGTACATCGTGGCGCACGGCATCGCTTCTTCCATCGAGGGTCGCCGCGCGATTATCGGCTCGGCACACTTTGTGTTTGAGGACGAGAGCGCGCAGCTCGAATCCGACATCAAGGAGCGCATCGAGTCCCAGATGCAGGGCTTGTCGTCGCTGTATCTGGCGGTCGATGGCACCGTTGTGGGCGTGCTCGGTATCGAGGATCCGCTTAAGCCCGGGGTCCGCGAGGCCATCGCCGACTTGCACGCGTTGGGCGTTAAGCACGTGGTCATGCTCACGGGCGACTCGGAGCGTACGGCCGAGCGCATTGCTCGCGAGGCAGGTGTCGACGAGTTTAAGGCCGAGCTGCTGCCCGAGGACAAGTACGCGTATGTGGAGCGCATTAAGAGCGAGGGTCGCCACGTTGCCATGGTGGGCGACGGCGTCAACGACTCACCGGCGCTGGGTCTGGCCGATGTGGGTCTGGCCATGGGCGGTGGAAGCGACATCGCCAAGGAGGTCGCCGACATCATCCTGACCGATACGGATCTTGCCGCGATCGTGCGCCTGCGCCGCATGAGTCAGGGGCTTATCGACCGTCTGACGAGTTCGTATTCCAAGGTGATGCTCACCAACTCGGCGCTGTTGGCATTGGGTATTACCGGCATGATTACTCCGCAGACGTCGTCGCTCCTGCACAACGGCTCGACGATCGCCTACAGCCTGAGCAACGCAAAGGCCTATCTACGCTAACGCTTTTGCTTGAGTTTATGGCCTGCACCCGGGCGGCACTGCTGTCGTCCGGATGCAGGCTTTTTATGTTTGACCGTGTGCTATCAGCCATTTATAGTGGTGCTAGCAGTGATAGCAGGCGGGAGAAGTGTGATCAATATGAGCGTTGCTGGCAGCACGGCGCAGGTAAATGTTCGCGTGGATCGCTCGGTTAAAGAGCGTGCCGAGGAAGCGCTGCGACTATCGGGCGGAACGCTGCCCGACCTTATTAAAAAAGTCGTGGCCAAGGTTGCGCAGGGCGGCGGTTCGTGTGAGGAAATCCTTGAGGCCGTTAACGACCGACAGCGGGGTGCCGCGCTGGATTCTCCGTTTGCCGCATCCTGGGCGGCGGCTGATCAGCTTTACGCGGACTTAGGTATCGATGCGTCACCTGCATCCGATGATCGTGATTGGGACACAATCTATTCCGAAGCCATGCACGATCGCTATCGCCAAAAGGGGATGATCCTGTGAGTGGAGCCCCTCTTAAGATCATGGTGGATGCCAATGTGTGGGTCGATTCGTTTTGCGCCGACCATGCCGAGTCGCTTGCCGCGCGTGCGTTTATTGGGCAGGCAGCGGAATCGGGCGCGGCGCTGCTCTTTCCGGTGCATATCGCCAAGGACGTGCTGTACGTAGTTCAGCACGAGTTCAAGCGCAGGGTTCTTGTCGAAAAAGGCTCGGTCGACGAAGCGTCGGCGCAAGCGATCGGCGAGGCTGCGCTGGCGTTTGTTCGGAATATGACCGAAAACGCTACAGCCGTGGGCGCTGATGCATCCGATCTGTGGCTAGCCGACAAATATCTGACGCTCCATCGCGATTACGAGGACAACTTGGTACTCGCTGCATGCAAGCGCGCCCAGGTTGATTACTTGGTAACTAACGATCGCAAACTGCTCGAACATGCCGATCTTGCAGCAAAGACGCCGCGCCAAATGATGCCGATTCTCGCGCTGGCCGAACGCGGTGGGCGGGCATCCCGCTAGCGCCTTGCTGTCTGCGTGCCCTTCGGAACGTCGACATTCCGAAGGGCACGCATCCTTTAATTACAAAAGCGCGGCCTTGATGGCAGGGGCTTCGGCGAGCTTCTCGGCTGCCTTTTCATCGGAATCGTTCAGTGCAGCCAGACCGCGATAGACCCACTCGTTGACCTGGGTGTTCTTGACGCCTGCGGTCTGCATAAGGGCGCCTACCTCGCGGATTGCTGCGAACAGATCGGCCTTGGGGCCCACGAGCTCGACCGTGAGGTCGTGGTAGGCGGACACGCCGCGGTTCTCACTCACGTGGTCGATAAAGCCCTCGACGGTCTCAAGCTGCTGGGCAAGAGCAACATCATCGTCAGCGTCCAACGCGACGAGTGCGTTCGATACCGTGAGGGCGGGATGTCCGCAGGGTACAAAGCCCTCGATCACATCCATAGCTTCGGTAATGGTTGAGCCCAGGCCTGCGAGGGCATTGACGAGTTGCTGCTTGGTATCCATAACGGTCCTTTCGACGGGTCAATTTTGCTTGGCGAAAATATACGTGACGCGATCGGTAGCAAAAGTGCGAAGTGCGGCGCACATTGGGGTCTTCACAGCTCGTGCATAGAACAGCTGTCCGCTTTCAGAACGTGGTAAGATAACACTCCACAAGCGGGGCTCGCCCCGCATGTTCTTTGAAAAGTCGACGGTTATCGGGTGCTTGCAGGCCCGATGCCATCCAGACTTTCCCGACATCGGGGGCGACTGGTTTCGACACGATAGCTCTGAGAGAGGAAGCAAGCCGAGGTCTCCTCGCCTCGTTAAACAGGGGTACCGTCAAATTGAATTGACAACAACTCTTCTTTTGAGCCTATGGCTCTCGCTGCTTAGTTTATAGCGGCGCGTCAACCCGGTGATTTCCCCGCCACCGGTGCGACGTCATTTTAGGGGAATGCTCCTGCGCACGTAATCGGTATGGCGCAGGCTAAGACCGAACCGGTTAGGACGCCGCGAGCGTGTCGCTGCGCGCAAAGCGTCCGAGACTAAACCAGCGACTGAGCTTGGAGATGCCAATCAGGGGGCTTTCGTGGACCGGAGTTCGATTCTCCGCGCCTCCACCAATAGTTACAAGCAGGTAGAGAAGTGTCTCTACCTGCTTTTTTATTACTTACAGATACCGCGGAGAATCGAACTCTATGCAGGGCGCGAGCGTTAAGCAAACGCGGAGCGTTTGTAGCGAGCGGGCGAGGACGCCGGCAGGCGGCCGAAGCCGGTGCGGATTTGCGGAGCAAATACGCGGATTCTCCGCGCAAACTATCAGCCCAATATGGATGCGATGTTTATCGAATCTCAGCCGGCCATGCGCCGCATCAACGGATCCCCCCCGTACCGCGGAGAATCGAACTCCGTGCAGGGCGCGAGCGTAAAGAAAACGCCTCAGTGACGCAGAGTGGGACGCGCTTTCCCAATGGCGGCCCAGGCGGAAAGTCCATCCCGGAATCCGCGCTCAGACTGGGACGTAGTTTCCGGATGGCACCTCAAGCGGAAACTGCGACCCGGAATCGAGCCGTAGAGTGGGACGTAGTTTCCGGATGACACATCAAGCGGAAAGCGCATCCCGGAATCTAAGCTCGAAATGGGATTCATTTTCCTGATGACGGGCTCAGCGGAAAATGAGACCCGGAATTTGCTCTGAGAACGGGACACGCTTTCCCGCCGACCGCCACGCCCTTCTCAACTCCAAAACCTGCGCGCTCTCCATCCCAAAACTGGGTAGAAGAAGGCCAAAACGCAATCGCAGGAGGTCAATATGACTGCAGAAGATAAGGCAAAGAATGCCGGCAAGGTCGCGCTCGTTTTGGAGGGCGGTAGTTTTCGCGGGCAGTTTACCGCGGGCGTGCTCGACGTTCTCATGGAGGCTGGCGTCGAGATTCCGGCTGTCTACGGTGTATCGGCCGGTGCCCTTAACGGCGTGAACTACAAGTCACACCAGATCGGCCGCGCCAACCGCATCAACCTGGCTTTCTGCAACGATAACCGCTTTATGGGCGCCGCATCGTTTGCGTCCACGGGCTCCATTGTGGGTTACGACTTTATCTTCAACGATGTCCAGGACCGCCTGGATCCCTTTGACAACGAGACGTTCGACGCGAGCCCCATCGAGATGTACGCCGTCGCGACGGACATGCTCTTTGGAACTGCCACGTACCTCGCGGTCAAAAGCGCCGTGCTCGATCTCGACGCCGTGCGCGCCTCGACGTCGTTGCCGCTGGTGACGCCGCCGGTCGAGATTGACGGGCACAAATACGTCGACGGCGGCGTGGCCGATTCGGTTCCTATCGAGCATGTGCTCGAGGAGGCGGGCTTCGATCGCGCGGTCGTCATCGTCACGCAGGACCGCTCGTACGAGAAAAAGCCCTACGAGTTTATGCCTGCCGCGCGCGCCCGCTATGCCGACTACCCCTATCTGCTCGAGGCTATCGAGACGCGCCACGACCGCTACAACATACAGCGCATGCACCTGTGGAAGTATGAGCGCGAGGGCCGCGCGTTGGTCGTCGCTCCGCAAAAGCCGGTCGAGGTCGGCCATGTCGAGCACGATTCGGCAAAGCTCCTCGACCTGTATATCCAGGGCCGTCAGGAGGCAAAGCGCCTGCTCGCGGAAATCCAAGAGTTCGTTGAGCGCTAGCGACGGCGAACCATCAAAAAATGGCAACAGCTAAAGAGCTGGAAAAATCACGGCTCGTGGATGACATGTGCAGAAACTCTGGTCGGAGCCAAAATACCTGTTGACTCGGGCGGCGAGCGGGGTAATATGGACGGGTTACTTGCAGAGCCCCGTGAATCTCTGTAACAACACGTACTGTACATGGAGGAGTCTAAGTGATTTCGAAATCGACTCACTACGCCAAGCAGGGCGAGGTCCAGCGCAACTGGGTTCTCGTCGACGCCGATGGTGCTGTCCTGGGCCGTCTTGCCACCCAGATCGCAATGATCCTGCGCGGTAAGAACAAGCCCCAGTTCACGCCCAACAGCGACTGCGGCGACTTCGTTGTCGTCATCAACGCCGATAAGGTCCAGCTTACCGGTAACAAGGCCGACACGAAGACCTATTATCGCCACAGCGGCTACAACGGCGGCCTCAAGGCTGAGAGCTTCCGCCAGGCTATGGAGAAGCACCCGGAGAAGGTCATCGAGCGCGCCGTTCGCGGTATGCTGCCCAAGACCACCCTCGGTCGTGCCCAGATGACCAAGCTTAAGGTCTACGCTGGTGCCGAGCATCCGCATGCTGCCCAGAACCCCACGAAGATTGAGCTGGAGGCTTAAAGATGGCTGAGAACACCGTTGTCTACCAGGGTACCGGCCGTCGTAAGAACGCCGTCGCCCGCGTCCGTCTCGTCCCCGGCACCGGTAAGGTGACCATCAACAAGCGTGACGCCGAGCAGTATTTCGGCCGTCATCAGCTCGTTGAGAACGCCCTTGCTCCCTTCAAGGTGACCGACACCGCCGGTCAGTTCGACGTTATCGCTCTGTGCGATGGCGGCGGCATCTCCGGTCAGTCCGGCGCTCTGCGCCTGGGCATCGCTCGCGCTCTTCTGAACGCTGGCGACTACCGTGCTGACCTCAAGAAGGCCGGTTTCCTTACGCGCGATGCTCGCGTGGTCGAGCGCAAGAAGTACGGCCTCAAGAAGGCCCGCCGCGCTCCCCAGTTCTCCAAGCGCTAAGGTTTTATCTCCTTTCGAGATACAATGTACAAGCGGGGCCTGCCGATTCCTCGGCGGGTCCCGCTTTTCTTTTTCGACTAGGGTGGGCGGTTGCATATCGCCTGCTAGGGAAGGAGCGATCCTATGCCCCAGAACATCTTCGGTACCGACGGCGTCCGTGGCGTCGCCAACGCCGATCTTTCGTGCGACCTCGCGTTTCGCCTGGGCCGCGCGGCGACCAAGTTCCTTGGTCCGGATATCTGCATCGGCCGTGACACGCGCCTTTCGGGCACCATGCTCGAGAGCGCTCTGACCGCCGGCATTATGGCCGAGGGCGGCCGCCCGCATTGCTGCGGCGTCATCCCCACGCCTGCCGTGGCACTGCTCACCGTTCAGAACGAGCTCGACGGCGGCATCGTCATCTCTGCTTCGCATAATCCGCCGGAGTTCAACGGCATCAAGTTCTTTAGCCGCAAGGGTATGAAGCTTCCCGATGCTGTCGAGGAAGAGATCAGCGCCTGGGTCATGTCCGAGGAAGCCATGGCTGCCGACACGCTGCCGACTGGCGCCGGCGTGGGCCACATCATCAAGATGAAGGACGCCCGCAAGGCATACGTCGACCACGCCATCGATACGCTTGATGGCCTGAGGCTCGACGGCCTGGTCGTTGCCGTCGACTGCGGTCACGGTGCTTCCTGCCAGACTACGCCCGCCGCGCTGCAGCGCCTGGGCGCCACGGTCCATGCCATCAACACCGATTACTGCGGCACTGACATTAACGTTGAGTGCGGCTCCACTCACCTTGAGCCCCTGCGCGAGCTCGTGCTGCGCACCCACGCCGACATCGGCCTGGCCCACGACGGCGACGCCGACCGTGTGCTGTTCGTGGACAGCGAGGGCAATGAGATCGACGGTGACTACATCCTGGCTATCTGCGGTTCTGATCTCGCCGCTCGCGGCAAGCTCGCCAACTCCGAGATCGTTTCGACCGTCATGTGCAACCTGGGCTTCTCCATCGCTATGAAGGAACAGGGCTTCGAGATGGTCCAGACCGCCGTGGGCGACCGCTACGTTCTGGAGCGCATGCTCGCGGACGGCGCCGTCATCGGCGGCGAACAGTCCGGCCACATCATCTTCCTGGAGCACAACACCACCGGTGACGGCCTGGTGACGGCTCTGCAGCTGCTGGCCGTGCTCAAGCGCACCGGTCGTACCCTCACCGATCTTGCCGGCATCATGAAGAAGTACCCGCAGGTGCTCGTCAACGTGCATTCCGACAACAAGGCCGGCTTGGACGATTGTCAGCCCATCTGGGATGCCGTTGCTGCTGCCGAGAAGGAGCTTGACGGCCGCGGCCGCATTCTGGTACGCCCGAGCGGTACCGAGCCGCTGGTCCGCGTGATGGCCGAGGCCGAGACGCACGAGCTGACCCAGCGCGTTGTCGACGACATCGTCGAGGTTGTCAAGCGCGAACTTCCCTAATGGCCAAAAACGGGTGCCAAGTGGTAAACTGACAAGGTTATTTTGATTGATTGGTATGTCCGAGGGGGAGCATGTTCACTAAAGTCCTAAGGTCTTTTGGTATGCGTGGTCGAGTCCTTACGCTGGATGCTCCCATCTCGGGCGATGTCATTCCGTTGTCCGAGGTCAATGACCAGACGTTTGCCACCGGCCTTTTGGGCCAGGGCGTTGCCATTCAGCCTACGGGTACGCGCGTGATCGCGCCGGCTGATGCCAAGGTCGAGGCTATTTTTCCCACGGGACACGCCGTTGCGCTTAACACGGTCGATGGCTTGGACGTGCTCATCCACGTTGGTTTGGACACTGTTCAGCTCGAGGGCAAGCACTTTACCGTACATGCGCAAGTGGGTGACATCGTCCATAAGGGCGATGTGCTCATTGAGTTCGATCGCGAGGCAATTGCTGCCGAGGGCTACGATGTGACGGTTCCCATCTTGGTGTGCAACTCCGTTGAGTTCTCGAGCATCAAGGGCTCCGTTGGCGTGCATGTCGAAGAGATGGACCAGCTCATCGTTGCTCGCGAGCGCTAGCAAGTGCACGTGGCCATTAGTCTACAATTCAAACACGTTTACGGAGGGCGCCCTTGAAAGAGGACGCCCTCAGTGGCAAGATGGGATTTGTCCGAAGCTAAAAGGCTTTGGGTCACCGTGGACGGGCAGGGGCCTCGACGCGGCTAGACACGAGACACATACATTACGCGACCTCGCCCTGGTGGCCGCACACGTTGGTTGCGGCCGACGCGGGCCGCGGGCAAGTGCTTGTAAGGGAGCCTTGCCTCTCTTGTACGAGAAAGGACGCGTAATGAAGATCATTAAAGCTAAAGACTACGAGGATATGAGCCGCAAGGCCGCTAATATCATCTCGGCCCAGGTTATCCTCAAGCCCGACTGTGTGCTGGGTCTTGCCACCGGCTCCACCCCGATCGGAGCCTACAAGCAGCTCGCTACTTGGTACAAGAAGGGCGACGTCGACTTTGCCGAGGTCAGCACCTACAACCTGGACGAGTATCGCGGCCTTTCGCACGACGATCCCCAGAGCTATCACTACTTCATGCGTGAGAACTTCTTCGATCACATCAACATCGACCTGAACAACACGCATGTGCCCGACGGTTCCAACTCCGACGCCGCCGCTGCCTGCTCTGAGTACGACAAGATCGTCGCCGACGCCGGTTACCCGGATCTGCAGCTGCTCGGCATTGGCAACAACGGCCACATCGGCTTCAACGAGCCCGATGACCACTTCTCCAAGGGCACGCACTGCGTCGACCTCACCGAGAGCACCATTCAGGCCAACAGCCGCCTGTTCGACAGTATCGACGATGTTCCCCGTCAGGCCTACACCATGGGTACCCAGACCATCATGTATGCCCGCATGATCCTGGTCGTCGCCAACGGCGAGGCCAAGGCTCAGGCCGTGCATGACATGTGCTATGGTCCGGTTACGCCCGAGTGCCCGGCTTCGATCCTGCAGCTGCACACCAACTGCGTTGTCGTTGCCGACGAGGCCGCCCTTTCGCTCTGCGAGTAGCGCGACCAAGCGATCTTGCATAGCTTTCCAAAAGGCCCTCGCTTTGCGGGGGCCTTTTTAGTGGACATAGGCCTTGGCGCATGCATGACGGAAACCTTGCCGCATGCTTGACTGGTGGGTTCTAAATCATGCGATTCATTCTATAGCAGATTCTATGCACATTTGCCACCATAGAGTCGCAGGCGGTAGCGAGGAGTAGGCGAGTTGCGCAACTCAAATAAAAACAGCGGACTGCGCTACACTGCAAATGGGATGGGACATGCTGGCAAGCGCATTGACCTGCGCAAAGACCTATTGGTCGAGGGATAAGTTACCATCGGGCCTCGCTGTACAAAAACTTGCCAAACACGTACCGGCAGACAACCAAAAACTCTAAGTCGCGCTATTCACGGGGTGGCTCATATGGTCCTGCAGCTACGGTGTCCATATGGTCGAGTTGAGGAGCAAGCATGGTAAACGATCTGGGCAATACGGACGACCTCGAGTTGATGCCGACGGGCGGCGGCTATATGGTGCGGCGCGATCGCTTGATGAACGAGCTCATCGTTAAAGGGCGCAAGGCGGGAATTGTTTTGCTCTACGCGCCCGACGGGTTTGGTAAGACGTCGGTGTTGCTGCAATACGTGCAGGAGGTTAAATCGGACCCCACGCGAGGGCCGGTTCGGATTATCGAGGCCGACCGCGCGATTGGACGCGAGCTCTTTATGCAGCTCGAGGTTGTCGCCGATGAGCTTAAGGACAAACCTCATTCGCTCGTTGCGATCGACAACGTGCCCAATCTCGAGCAGCACGAAACCGAGGACCTCATCGATCGAATCCGCAGCTTACGTGCTACGGGGACGGGGGTCTTTATTGCCTGCCGCCCCTCCAACCGATTGCTTATCCACGGGCTGGGCGATTCTGTAAAAGTCAATGCGCAGATGCTCAAGGTGCACGCCTATGAGTATTCGTCATGGGCCACGGCGTTCTCAATCAGCACATCGCTTGATTTCTATCGGCTCACACAGGGTGTACCCGAGCTGGTATCTGCCCTGCAGACGGGAATGTATGGACAGGGCGATGTTGCCGGGTTGCTCGAGAACGAAATCGTCAACGTGTACGGTGCGGCGCTGGCCGATCTCGCATCGCTCGAGAACAACCTGTTGTTTACCGTTGCCTGTTTGATGGTACTGATGGGCGAGGGCCGCATTGCGGAGCTAGAGGCGTGCGGCGTGAGGCTTTCGATGGTCGACCAGTCCATCTTTGTGCGCGATTATCCGATTTTTGGCGTGGATCCGTCTGATCGCACCTTTAGGTGTTTGGGCGCTAAGGACAACGCGCGCCTGAGGCTGCGAAAGCTTGTTGCCGAGATCCGTCCCGAACTAGTATCGCGGGCTGCTCGCATTTTGATAAAGGCGGCCCGATGCGATTTGGCCATGGACCTGGCCGATGCGTTCTTGGACCGCCGTGTGGTGTTGGAGCTTGCCGGGCAGTATGGGGCCGATCTTGCCCTGACCGTGCATGGAGGGGACATTTGCCGTGCAGCATCGGCGATGATCAATGCGGAAAAGCAGGAGCAAGAGCCGACAGCCGCCGAGGCACTCGGCGTGTATCTGGCGGCTGTCAGCGTGTGCAATACAAAGCTGGCAAGGTATATGGCGTCCGTTATCGAACGTGCGGGTGACCAGGCGGCCCGCGAGGTCGACCCCGCTCCCTGGAAAATAGCCCAGGCGCTTACTATCGCCTTTTACGGCGACAATGACCTGGGGCTTCCCGCCAACCCTGTTGTGCAAGAACAGACATCCTGCGAGGTGCTCGACATGCTGTCCGCGCATATCGAGGTCAAGCGCCACCTAACCGAGCGAGCGGAAGACGGCAATGTTCTCGCGAAGCTCAAGGCGTGCAAAGCTTATGATTGCGAGCTCGACATCGCGGGGATTCTCATACAGGCCGACCATATGCTGGTGGAGCTGTTCGACGGCTCGTTTGCTAAACCCGACGAGCGCGATGACAAGATGGCGCAGATACTCGAGGCACTCGATATCCGCGGGCTTAAGGCGCCATCCATTTGGCTGCGTATGGTGCTGGCGGCGCGGCGCCTGCTCGCGGGCTTGCCCGTGACCGACGATGTGGCGTTTGGCGAGCTCGACCGCTTTGCGGTGCGTGTTCGCGACAATCAAATTCAGCTGTTTGGGCTTTTGCTGGAGGGCTGGCAATCGCTGGCGGAGGGGCGGCCGGTCAACGCAAAGTTCCGCGCGGTCCAGGTGCTCAAGCTCGCCGACGAATCGATTACGTACATGCGCGAAAACGCTTTGCTGCTCGAGCGCGTGGCGTACCTGCGCAATACGTCGCTGGTATCGGTTCGCGAAGAGGCAGAGCTGCTCGACATTAGCAAGACGCAGGTCGGTGGCTCAGAAGCCTGGATCGTGGCGCTGCATCTGGCCGCTGCGGGCCGCGATAGCGATCTTGCCGCCTGGATGTCTATGAATCGCTCGGGGATTTTAGACCCATCGTATCGGCTATTTGCGCGTCTTGCGATGCACTGTCTGGGCGAGCCTGCCGTCAGGATTCGCAAGAAGCTTCCGGTGCGTGAGCTGTCGCGGTATTCACTACGCGATGATTTTGAGGGCGAAAGCGAGCATCTGTTCCAGGCGGGCGAGGTTGAGGCTGTCGATACGATCGGCCATATTGAGATGCGCATGTTTGGCGCATTTCGCGCCGAACGCGACGGCTTTCCCATCACGGATAAGATGTGGCGTCGCAAAAAGGCGGCAACACTTGCCGAGCGGCTCGCGCTGGGCATGGATGCCATGGTCGACCGCGAGACAATTGCCATGGAGTTGTGGCCCCATGCCGAGTTTAACTCCGCGCGCAACAATCTGTATTCGACGGTATCGCGCTTGCGCTCGGCTTTGGGTCCAACGCCGGATGGCAAGTCGTGCGTGCTCATCCAAAACGAGTGCATAGGGCTCAACGGCGACTACGTTAAGACCGATGTAAGGCTCTTTGACCAGCTGAGCCGCGAGATCCTGGGAAACCGTATGGGCGCGAGAGGCCCTCACCTGGTTGAGCTATGTCTTAAGGTCGAGCAGCTCTACGCGGGGCCGCTGTATGTTCCCACCGGTTGCAACCCCACGTTTTTTACGCGCATGCGCCACATTATGCAATCCAAGTACATCGACTGCATGATTAGGGGAGCGAATGCCGCTCTCGAGGAAAATGACCTGCAATCGGCAATTTGGCTCGTGGAATCGGGGCTTCGCCAAGAGACGGCGCGCGAGGACATGGTTCGCTGCGCCATGCGCGTTTACGGCGCGGCGGGACGACGTCGCGATGTCGTTGAGCTGTACAGCGGCCACATGCACCACCTGCGAGAGCAGGTTCAAGGCGTGCCCGAGCCCGAGACAAGGCGTCTGTACGAGCGCCTGGTCGAAGGCAGGCTCAAGCGCGTGCTTGTCGAGCGATAAAAAACGGGCGCCCGAATCAATCGGACGCCCGCAGACTTGCTCGGTATGACCAGCCGGTATTTAGACGAGCTTGATCTTCTCGATATCCTTGCGCGAGGACTCGCGATACAGCGAGAACTTGCGGCCGATAACCTGAACGACGTCGGCGTGGCAGCGCTCGGCGAGCTCCTCGGCGGCCTCGCGGGCAGAAAGGCTGGAGCCGTCCAGCACGGAGCACTTAACGAGCTCGTGCTTCTCCAGGTAGGCGACCGTCTGCTCGACGGTGCCCTCGTTGACATCGGACTTACCGATGATGATGGCGGGGTTGAGGTGATGGGCCATGCTGCGAAGCTGCTTGACCTGGGCTCCTGTCAGTGCCATGGGTTCTCGCTTTCTATGTATGGGGCGCCCCGCAATGGGGCCTTAATCTACGTGAGCTGTCCCACGATAGCGCAGGAACGGCGCGGTGTGGGGCATGTTTGCCCAGTTCGCAAAGAATGCGGATGCCGGGCGGGAAGACGATGCAAGCTTTAGATGGGCTACGGGCGGGGTACGGAGACCGGCTCCCAGGCGATAAACGCCCATCGGACTTTGCGGATGTGGTCGAGCATGTAGTGTCCCTGCGGTACGCCCTTGGATCCCGGCTCACCGGCATGCGGGTTCTCGATCATGTGGTGGGCGATATAGTTGCGCAGGCGGTCGATCTTGTCCTCGTTGCCGTGCTCGAGCATGCGAGAAAAGTCTGCCACGCCTGCCTCGAGACTATCGAAGGTGTCGCGGCGGGGTGATTCAAAATACGTGACCTGTGGCAGTGCACCCATCTGAATAAGGATGTTAAAGGCGTACACAAAACCATTGCTGCAGGTAACCGAGGCGCCGATGGCATTCATCAAGTGCAGGTCATAACGCGGACTCGAGTTGGCGACCATCGTAACGGCACAACGCCGACGAGCCGTACGGTCAAGCTTGGCAAGCGCACCTTTTAGATTGGTCGTCGTAACCGACCGACTGGCAAAGGCAACATCCACCGCTTTTGCGACCGGTCCAACCAAATCCCAATCATCATCCCAAGCAAGCTCAAGCGGTGTAATGCGATCCTCGAGCCCATAGTACTCAATGCCAGCATCAAGCGTGCCCAACATAGCAGGGGAAAAGTCAGCAGCAATCACAGGATGCCCAGCCTGAGCAAGCGGAATAGCAATCGACCCAGCCCCACACCCCATATCGAGCACCGACTCACCAGGCTCAAGCGCCAGCAGTTTTATAAAATCCCGAGCATACGGGGCAGTCTCCAATGGCCGAAAATGCCGAGCCCGCTTATCCCACTCAAAAGGATCATCAGCCCGATGCCGATCAGCTTGCAAGCGCATCCATTCGTCATTCCAATCAGCAGAAAGAAGCTCAGAGCGAGCATCCCCATCAACCACGGGCCAACCTCCTAGCAACAAAAAAGCGACTCCTCCCAAAAGAAGAGCCGCAACCAGCATATATCAGAAAGAATTGATCCAACGCCAAACCGCCGTATCGACCATGTGGTGCAGGAGCGAAGCGACTGCAACCGGGATAGAACTCAATCGAGGTCCCGTTGTGCGGGAGCCCCGGGGAGGGCAAATATATAAGGTCGATCGCGAGTTCCGCACGAGCCGGAGAGCACTTAATGTGCTCTCCGTGCGAGTCAGGACTGTCCGAGCAGGCGACCTTATATATTTGCCCTCCCCGGGGCTCCTCGCCAGTCCCCCTCAGCTAGTTCTTGAGCGAGTTCAGCGGCGCCGGGAAGCGTCCGCCACGGTGGGCGAGCACGGTGCCGGCGTTGGGGTTCACCGGCATGATGGGCGCACGGCCGAACAGGCCGCCGTACTCGACGCAGTCGCCCACGCCCTTGCCGATGGCGGGGATCACGCGGACGGCCGTGGTCTTGTTGTTGATGACGCCGATGGCCATCTCGTCAGCGATGATGCCGGCGATGGTCTCGACCGGAGTGTCGCCGGGGATGGCGATCATGTCCAGGCCAACGGAGCACACGCAGGTCATGGCCTCGAGCTTCTCGAGCGAAAGCGCACCGGCCTCGACGGCGGCGATCATGCCGGCATCCTCGGACACGGGGATAAAGGCGCCGGAGAGACCGCCCACGCTGGAGCTGGCCATGACGCCGCCCTTCTTGACGGCATCGTTGAGCATGGCGAGCGCGCAGGTCGTGCCGGGGCCACCGCAGGTGCCCACGCCG
>CALINZ010000261.1 GCA_938045085.1 uncultured Collinsella sp.
GATGTTAAGGCCGATGAGCGCGAGCGCGACCTGGCGCGCGCCGTCCTGGCCGTGAAAGGCAAGTACGGCAAGAACGCGCTCGTCAAGGGATTAAGCTTCACCACAGGCGCCACCGCACGCGAACGCAACGACCAAGTTGGAGGACATCGTGCCTAAGTCCCAACAACAGCCGATGCGGCCACCGACGCCTTTTGAACGTCTAGCGGACCCCGAGGGAAGACGTCGCTCCGCCGACCCCAAGCTCACCGCCAACGGCGCCGTCCGCGCCGGCCGTGCCGCGCAGTTTATGCCCTTTGCCGCCCTCACGGGATACTACGAGCTCGTGCGTAAACAAGAGATCACCGCCGAGCCAAAATACGAGCTCACGGAAGAAAAAGCCCTCGAGCTTTCGAAAAAGCTCGAGGGCCTCAAACGCGGCGACTTGGTGCGCGTCACCTATTACGATACGTACGGCTATCGCGCTCGCACGGGCATCCTCGACGAGGTGCTCCCCGCCTTCAAGCTCCTCAAGCTCAAAGACATCGCCATCGACTTCGACGACATCCAAGACATTGAGCTACGCGGACGAGCCTAGCCAAAGAAGCGCATCCAGGGCGGCGCTTACAGCGTCATGACGTAGTAGCCCGCGTCTTTCACGGCCGTCTCGAGGACACCACGATCAACCGGCTGTTTAGAGCGCACACGTGCCGTGTGATCCGCATACGTCACCGTTGCCCACACGCCGTCCAACGCATTGAGGGCATTGGCTACGTTCTGAGCGCAGCCGTCACAGCTCATGCCGCCGATGAGCAGCTCATCGCTATAGGGATAGTGTGACGCATCGGTATCCACCACAACAACCTTTTTGGCCTTCTTGCCGCTCGCACCATCGCTGCAGCAACTCTTCCCGTGTGTCGAAGCGGCTATGCGACGCAGTCCAAAAAACATACCGACGGCAATGACGGCCAGCACGATGAGATTCGAAGGGTTGAGCAAGTCACTCATGCGTTCCCCTTTCAAGTAGCACTATCTAGATACCCCCATGGGGTGTCCCTATCTTAACCCAAAATCATGTCTGTTCGGTCAATTAGTTTCCCTATTCAAACTTTTTAGTTGACCATAGCTTACTTTCGTGTATAAGTTTTCCTAGGCTAACAGTTTAGATCCGTAAGGAGCGCCGTGACTCGAACCATAGACATCCCAACGTTTCAGGCAGCAGTCGTGCGCAACTGCTCTCCCACGCTCGCGGGCATCAAGCCGGCATCGCTCTTTACCTATCCAGGCATCTACGCCCACGGGGACGGCTCGACCGCAACCGAAACCATCGCAAAACGCCGAGCACGCCTGCTCAACGTCATCGCCCAGTGCAATCGCGAGCTTGACCCGCTCGGCATCCACCTGAGTGTTTTGGTCTGGCGGCCCTGCGGAGCGCTCGTGTACGTGTACCGAGCCAAAAGCCTCACCACCTATTTCGCAGATCCTCGCGCCCAAACGGCGCTCGCCTCGGAAGGCTACGACACGAGAGACCTTTCGACATGCCTTGTGCATTTGGCATCGCGCATCACGCTCGCAAGCAATAACGTCGCGGAATGCGCCTGCAGCCAGACTCGACGCGCACTACCCCAGCAAGCTAGCTGCAGCAAAGACTGCACCTGCGAGTTTCCGCACGAAATAGGCTACTTCCTTGGATATCCCTACGACGACGTCCACGAGTTCATCGTCCAGCACGGCGAAAACTATAAGGTCTTTGGCGCATGGAAGGTATACACAAACGTTGAGCAGGCGCTCACGACCTTCGATTCCTATCGCGCATGCACGCAATACCTTACCTACATCTATCAACAGGGCTGCACCCTGGAACGACTTGTCCAGGCAACCCGATAGAGCATACAAAACGCGGCCGCACGCCGCACAACCGAAAGGAAAACATATGAGCAAGATCGCCGTCGTCTACTGGAGCGGCACGGGCAACACCGAGGCCATGGCAAACTTCGTTGCCGAAGGTGCCACGTCCGCGGGTGCCGAGACTGAGGTCATCCCCTGCGCCGACTTCTCTGCCGACAGGACCGTCGACTACGACGCCTTCGCCTTCGGCTGCCCCGCCATGGGCTCCGAGGAGCTCGAGTACGATGAGTTCCACCCGATGTGGGACGAGGTCAAGGAAACCCTCGGCGACAAGAAGGTCGTCCTCTTTGGCTCCTACTCGTGGGCCGAGGGCGAGTGGATGGACAACTGGAAGGCCGATGCCGACGAGGCGGACATCAACGTCGTCGATTCCGTCATTTGCTATGATGCGCCCGATGATGAGGGCGAGGCGGCCTGCAAGGCCCTGGGAGCGGAGCTGGCCTAACGAAGCCGCCAGAAAGCCGCAAGGCAACTGACAGCCGAGTACCGCGCAACAACAGCAGCTCATGCCCAAACAAAAACGGGGGCCGGATACTATCCGGTCCCCGTTTGTTATATCGACAACCTCGATGCGCCGCTATGAGATATTGCCCAAAAACGCCTTGGTGCGCTCGCTCTTAGGATGGTCGAAGACCTCGCTCGGCGTGCCATCCTCCACGATAACGCCGCCGTCCATAAAGACGACGCGGTCGGCGACGTCGCGGGCAAAGCCCATCTCGTGCGTCACCACGATCATGGTCATACCGTCATGCGCAAGATCGCGCATGACGCCCAATACATCGCGGACAAGCTCAGGATCGAGCGCCGACGTGGCCTCGTCAAAGAGCATCACGTGCGGATTCATCGACAGGGCGCGGGCGATGGCCACGCGCTGCTGCTGACCGCCCGAAAGCTGACTCGGCATAAAATCGATGCGCTCGGCCAGGCCGACCTTGGTCAGCTCCTCGATGGCAATCTTCTCGGCCTCTTCCTTGCTGCGCTTGAGCACCTTTTGCTGCGCAAGCATGACGTTCTTTTTGACCGACAGGTGCGGGAACAGGTTGAACTGCTGAAACACCATGCCCAAGTGCGTACGCACCTTATTGAGGTCAACGCCCTTGGCGCACACATCCACGCCCTCGACGACAATCGAACCACTCGTGGGCTCCTCAAGACGGTTAATGCAGCGAAGCATCGTCGACTTGCCCGAACCCGAAGGGCCCAGGACTACGACGACCTCACCCTTGCGCACATCTAGATCGATGTCGCGCAGGACCACGTTATCGCCAAAGGCCTTCTGGAGATTCTTGATGCTGACGACGACCTCGTTCGAGTTATTGGTTTCGCTCATGATAGAACCTCCTTACAGACCAGCGATATGGTCGGCGGGCGTCGCGACAACCTGTCCGGCGCTCTTGGTGGGACGCTTCTTTTTGGTTTCGGCCGTACCCAGCAGCCTCGCCTCAAGACCGCTCACCAAGCGCGCAAGCGGCAGGGTAATGACCAGATAGAACAGGGCGGCAACCACATACGGCGTAATGGAGCCCGTCGTGGCCACGATGGTGCGGGCGTTCATGACGATCTCGACCACGCCCACGGCCGCGAGCAGCGACGTATCCTTGTAAAGCAGGATGAACTCGCTGGTCAACGTAGGCAGGACATTGCGGAACGTCTGCGGAATCATGACGTAGAGCAGCGTCTGGAAGGCGTTCATGCCCAGCGAGCGAGCAGCCTCATTCTGGCCCTTGGGGATCGACTGAATACCGGCGCGGAAGATCTCGCACAGGTAGGCGGACGAGTTCATGGCCATGACGATGACGCCCAAGACATAGTCGTCCACCTTGACGCCGGCAAGCGGCAGGCCAAAGAATGCAATATAGATCTGCAGGAACGCCGGCGTACCGCGGATGATATTCACGTAGATGCCGGCAAGGCAACGCAGGATGCGCGACTTGGAGATGCGCATGAGCGACAGGGCAAAGCCAAAGGGAATTGCCAGCGGAAACGCCACGAGCACAATCGAGAGCGACATGAGGAAGCCTTTGAAGACGATCGGCAGGCTCTGGACCAAAATGACCGGGTTCAAGAACAGGCGCAGGAACATATTGGAGTTCCAGGCCTCGACCCACGGCTGCTCCTTAAGATCGGCCAGGAAGTTATCGAATGCCGTCACGCCCTTGATCTCGACGGAAGGAATCTTGGAAATCTTCTTGGTCGAACCGTCGGCAAGCGTAT
>CALINZ010000262.1 GCA_938045085.1 uncultured Collinsella sp.
TACCCTAAGAGCAAACCACCCCTTTTAGGGGTGGTTTTGATTTCATGTCACCTTGGCGCAAATGCGGCCCGCTCGCTGCTGGCGACTGATATCGGGTACCCCGTTGTCGAAACGTGCTAACAAGAAAGGCCCGGCTCCGCAACGGAGCCGGGCCTGTTTGTGCGGAGAAATCACCACAAGGGTGCCTGTCTCCTTTGTGGTGGTTCGCCCCTCCTCGTGGGCGAGCTTTGTGAGATTTGGTTCCCCTCGGCTGGAGATGTTCCTGTCGGTCAAGGTGCTTTTTTGTTGTGGCCAGACTTGCCCGTTGCCCCAAACGGCGAAAAGAAAGCATGTATCTCGGCAGGGGTGTTTGCCTGACTGCGCATCTCGAATGTCTCTTACACGCGCCGTTTTGCGTGTGGTCATAAGCGGGAAAAGAGCTCATCTAGTTCGTCTTTTCAGAGAATTAATTTGAAAGCCGCTGAGTTTCAATACAAATCGTTAATTAATGACGCTATTTACATGTCGGAGAAAAACTCTTCAAAGGTAATCCCAAACCCTTCAACGATTTTCGTTAAAGTGTCGACCCCAAAGTTTCGATTGCCCATTTCGATATCAGCTAAATAACTGCGGTTGAGATTAATCATGGTTGCAAAACGGCTTTGCGTGATGCCTTGAATATGCCGGAGGGCTTTAATACGTAGCCCAATTTTGTTTCTGATATCAGTCTTTTCCATTTACCTAGCGTATGGAGCACGCTAGACTTACCTGTATGCTATCAGAAACATTCTTGGCTAATTTTATGACCGGGAAGAGGAGCGCAAAGTGAAACAGGAAGCGCAAAAAGTGAAATACTCCATTAGCATTTTTGTGCACATTGCGGGGATATTATCAGTGCTGTACTTTGCCTTTCAGTTGAATATGGACTCCGATGCAAGAGAGCTATTTGCTACTGCGTTATGGGCCGGCAATTCAACCCTTGATGCTGAAGCCCAAGGTATATGGGCTGTAATTAGCTATCTGATTTTTAATGGCTTGCCTATTGTGCTTCCTCTGCTCGTAGTTGGCATTTGTCCGCTCTCGCATCTCTGGTCTACAGCACAAGTGTTGTTATTTATTATCCAATGGCTCATTACTCTGATCTGCAACGTGTCTGTGGAACCAGGGGTTATGTGCCGATATGCTGGCTGGTTTCTTTATATTCCGATAGGGATAGGAGGGTTTCTTCCGACATCTTTTGTCATGAATGTCGTTAAGCTGATGATTGTTTTGGTTTTCTGGGGAATGGTGATGTCTGCCGCTGCGGATCCTGCTGGTTACTTTGAAGGTGCCTTTTCGTCCTCTTCTAGCTCCACTCGCAGGTTTGATGGTGGAGATATTCAAGATGACCTTGATCGCATCGAGCAGAGATCACAGCACAAGCAAGTCATGGACGAGCTAAACAGTATTCATGCCGATGCGTTAAATGGAAGGTTCCGAGAATAGTTTTTGGGCAGGGGAGGAGAGCGAAATGCCACCTCCCCTTATTCGTCTCTCATTTCACGTCACCTTGGCGCAAATGCGGCCCGCTCGCTGTTGGTGACTGACATCGACAGTCCCGGCGCTGGGACCTTTAACAGCCAAGGCCCGGCTCCGCATCAAGACGGAGTCGGGCCTTGTTTCATTTGACCAGATAAAACCTGCCAAAATAAACCTGTCCCTTTTTGGCAGGTTAGCGGAGCTTGCTGGTCTCGAAGTACTTGGGATATTGGTCCAGGACCTCGGTCTGGTTGCGGAACATCATATGCAGGTGCTTGCTGACCAAAAAGCTCGCCTCGATAGGATCTCGACCGGCGATGGCGCGGCGGATTTGCTTGTGCTCGTTAACAATCTCCTGATTGTCGAGCGTCTGCGTGGCGGCGCGCAGCCAGCGGAAGCGCTCCAGGTCGGCATTGGTCTCTTCGAGCCATGACCACACGGTGCTGCGGCACGCGATGCTAAAGATCATGCGGTGCATGAGGTTGTCGCTTAAAAAGAATCCGATGCGATCCTCTTCGGCCATGGCCTTTTCCTGCAGCGCGATGGCACGGTCGAGCTGCTCGATGCCTGCCGAGGTGGCACGGGCGCAGCATTCCACAATCACCTGTTTTTCCAGGTGTTCGCGAATATAGCAGGCACTCTCGGCAAAGGTGAGGTTGATGGGCGAGACATAGGTGCCGCTTTGGGGAACGGTGCGCACCAGGCCCTCTTGCGCCAGACGCACCAACGCCTCGCGTACAGGGGTGCGCCCCATATCCAGGTCGTCGCAAAGCTGTTTGACGCCCAGCTTTTCGCCCGGCTTGTAGTCCAGGTAGACGATTTTGCGTCGAATGGTGTGGTAGGACTGGTCCTGTAGACTCGTTTCCTGCTCGCCGACGTGCATCGATTCTTCCATAGCGCCTCGCAACTGTTCTATCAAACTCATATGTCAGTTGTTAATTATGCCGCGAATCAACTCTCCGCGGTGGGTAATTCGGCTGTTGCCCAAGAACTATTGCGGCATCTTAGTCTGTGTTTGCGCAAGGCTGTGCTCAATGTTGCCGTATCATAAGCCGTCGCAAGCGTGAAATAGAAAGAAGGAATCTCATATGCAACTGGCGAATATCGTACGCGAGCGCTGGAAGGGTATCTTGTTCTGCCTGGTCATCGCCATCCCCGCGACGTTGCTCGGCAAACAAATTGAGGTGGTCGGCGGTCCGGTATTTGCCATCCTCTTTGGCATGGTCCTGGCGCTCGTCTTTCCCAAGAATCGTCGCGAACAGCTCGCTGCCGGTGTCACCTATACGTCTAAAAAAGTCTTGCAGTACGCGGTTATCCTGCTTGGCTTTGGCATGAACCTCTCGCAGATTCTGTCCAAGGGCGCCCAGTCGCTGCCGATTATCGTGGCGACGATCTCGACCTCGCTTGTCATTGCCTTTGTGCTCTGCCACGTTATGAACGTGCCGGGCAAAATCGCGACGCTTGTGGGTGTGGGCTCGTCGATTTGCGGCGGTTCTGCCATCGCCGCGACAGCACCCGTCATCGATGCCGACGATCGCGAGATTGCCCAGGCTATTTCGGTCATCTTCCTGTTTAACGTTATCGCGGCGCTCGTGTTTCCGACGCTCGGCGGCATGCTCGGGCTGACCAACGAGGGCTTTGGCCTGTTTGCCGGCACTGCCATCAACGACACCTCGTCCGTGACGGCTGCGGCGAGTGCCTGGGACAGTATGCATCCCGGCGCCAATGTGCTCGAGAGCGCCACGGTGGTCAAACTCACCAGGACGCTGGCTATCATTCCCATCACGTTGGTCCTCGCATGCTGGCAGATGCATCTGGCGCGCAAGGCCGGTGGCGACGCCAAAAGCACGTTCTCGCTTAAACGCGCGTTTCCCATGTTCGTGCTGTTCTTTGTGCTGGCGAGCGTGATCACCACGGTGCTTCAGCTTCCCGCGTCTTTTACGGCGCCCATCAAGGAGCTGTCGAAGTTCTTTATCGTGATGGCCATGGCGGCTATTGGCTTTAATACCGATATCGTCGAGCTGGTCAAAAAGGGCGGAAAGCCTATCGCGTTGGGTTTTTGCTGCTGGATTGGCATTGCGTGCATGAGTTTGGGAATGCAGCACGTGCTGGGAATCTGGTAGAGAAGCAGCTTATTTGCATGCTGGTTGCTGGTGAGCACATCCTCGCGGTGGAGCGATAGGAGCTCTTGCGGGTATGGCTTGTCCGCAGGTTGATAGGTCCCGAAGAGCTCTTATCGCCCCGCCAGGATGGCGATGCGGGGCAATTCATATATTCGCAAGAAGACACCGCAGGCCCTATAGTGTTTGGTGAACATTATCGTTCAATTTTGAAACACTTGAGATGCCGGGGCCCAGATGGGACCGCGGCTGGAGACGGGGCGAACCATGGACAGCGATGCCAAGCTGCAGATTCTGATTGAGGCATTGTCCGCGGCCGGAGCATCGGCGCTGGCAATCGACGAGCGCGGTGGCGTTGTGATTTCGACTATGAGTGACGCTGCGCTCGAGCGGAATGTCGCCGCTTTTGTTTCCGAGCGTCTCGCTCGCGTGGGTGATGGGGCGCGCCTGGTGATGGGCCACGAGGGCGTGCGGTTGAGCTTGACGGTGCGCCCGACGGCCAAGGAGCGCGGAGCGCTTTGGGTGGTCGTGGCGCATGAGGTGCGCGCCGCTGCGACGCATGCGGGCATCGAGTGGCTTAATGCCGACGAAGTCGAGGCTCGCTACGAGTCGAGCACGTACGGCATCGTCGAAGACGCGACAGCGGTCGCTGCCCCCGTACGGGAGAGCTACGCACGCGGGGTGCCCCTTATGCTCGAGGGTGAACTGGGCGCGGGGCAGGATCAGATTACAAAACGTTTATACCTGGATGGGCCCTATGCCGATCAGCCCTTTGTGTCCGTTGCGCTCGATGAGCTTACGGATCGCGGTTGGCGCCATCTGCTTAAAAGTTCCGAATCACCGCTTTTCCAAACGGGGCTGACGCTTTGCATGGGCGGCTGGCATGCCGTTGGATCCCAGCGCCTGCGCGAGCTCGTGTCCGCAATGATCGACATGGCGCTCGCAACTCGTTGCCATGTGGTGTTGACGGCAAACGATATGCCGGGTGGTGGCGAAAGCGACCAAGCTGCCTTTGTGACCGAACGTCTGGCCTGCGCCGTGAGTGTGGCGCCGGCGATTGCCGAGCAGGGCGGCGCGTCGGAAAAAGTTGTGCGCTATCTGGAGTATCTGGCAGATATGTTTGAGACGGCAACGCCTGCCTTGTCGCCCGCGGCGGCAGAGACGCTCGATGCGTACCGTTGGCCCCGCAATTACCTGCAGCTGCGCGAAGTATCGGAACGACTCTATATATTAGTGGGGGCGGGTACGGTGGAGCGTGCCGTGGCGAAAGAGGTACTTGCCCAGGAGGACGTTATCAAGACCGCGACCTTTGGTGCCCCGACACTCGAAAGCGATTTGTATATCTTGCGGCCTCTGGTCGATACCGAGCGCGATATCGCGCGGTTGGTCCTGCAGCATCTTCACGGCAACCGGACTCGTGCGGCAGAGGTACTCGGTATAAGTCGCACGACTTTATGGCGCCTGCTGAAGGACAACGACCGCTGAGCGAGGCGCCGTGACCACGAGCGGCGCGTGTGATACAGTCCAAAGCAGTACTGTTTCGATTGTGTTACGACGTGCGGGGGAGTATGGCGGAGACTTCAAAAAACGAACCGAACAAAGCGAAGTGCGGCGCCGGTCAACCGACGTACGACTTCGCGGACGTGGGGTAAAAGTGCCTCGGGGTTCGACGGCTCGTTCAAGCGCACAAAATATGGCTATCCTTCGGCAAGCGCTCGCTTGGCCATGCAGGCCGAGTCCTCGTTGCGGGGGCGAAGGCGTGTGGTGGGTTCAAAGCTCAAGCACGATGGCACGCTTGGTTATATTAGCCGCGGTGCTGCCCGCCGTAGCGGCCTCAATCCTGCAGGCTGGCATCGTTACGTGCCGATCGTGGCCGCCGTTGCAGTGATCGTCATCGCGCTCGCTGCGCTCGGATATGCCGGCGGTGGCGCCAACTTGGACGCAATGTTTAAATCGCCCGAGCTCGCGCATGCAGGCACAGAAGTTGTCGAGGGCGCACAGACCCAGACGGGCGTTGCGCCCCAGCGCGGTATCGTCGCGGCGGCCTCCACCATCGCCGATGCGCAAAAGGACGAAGACAAGCAAGGCGACGACGTCGAAACGGCCCAGGCAAATGAAACGGCAACAACTCCATCGGCGGGATAAGTTGCGAGTGGGGCAGCAAATTTGGGACGGGGCTTTTTTAGCTGCCCAAGACAGTGGCTCATTCGATGTCAGTCGCCAAAAGCGAGCGAGCCGCATTTGCGCCAAGGTGACGTGAAATGAGAGGGCGCTGACCTTCTGGTCGTGCCCTCGAAATTGAACGTCAGATTGGCGTGAATGCGGCCCGCGCAGCGTCAACGAGCCCGCCGTTCGGTAGAACGGCGGAACTAATTACCTTACGTAGATGATGTTGTCGCGGCGCGGCTTTGCCTCGGGTAGCGTGTCCTCGGCGTAGCCAAGAATGCAGTTACCGACACCGCGCAGGCTGCCGTCGGCGGGCAGGCCCCAGCTGGCCAGCAGCTCCAGGCCCTCGGGCGAGTCAAAGACCTCATGCGCGCGGTGAATCCAGCACGAATCGACACCCAGTGCATAGGCGGCGTTGAGCAAGTTGCCCATGGCGAGCGAGCCGTCTTCCAGATGTGTGGGCACGCTGCGGTCAACCAGCACCACCACAACGGTCTTGGCGCCATAGAAGGGGTCGCTGTTGCTGTCCATGACCTGGGCGTTGAGCTGTGAGAGACGCTCGACGGTCGCGGGGTCGGTGACGGCGACAAACGTCACCGGCTGGCGGCCCATGCCGCTCGGTGCATATTGGCCGGCTTCGATAATCCGTGCAAGCTTTTCGGCCTCGACGGGACGATTGCTGTATTTGCGGCAGCTGCGGCGGTGAATGAGTGTTTCGATAGTCTCCATGGTGTCTCCTTGCGGTGGCGTTGCAGATGCCCCGTTCATACCCGTCGGGCTTAAACGATAGACGGTCAATTGCCCGGCCAAAAGGATGGATTCCAATTGGGAAAGTAGGTTTGCATAAAAGTACCTTCAGAATGTGACAAACAAATGGGATGGTTAAACGTTTTATCCCGTCTACCCTGCGGTTTTTTACCACTTGCCTAAATGACGAACGCATAACCTCTGATAAAGGTTTTACTAAAGAGGTACCAACGTTTATCAATGCGCCGTGGTGGCGCCGGGCCAGGAGGTAACATCATGTTCCAGGCTGGAGATGTCGTCGAGACCGATTTCGAAGGATTTCTGAAGCTGCTGCGTTCCAAGACGCGCGCTTTCGTGTCGATCAACGATCACGAGTACTACATCACGCACACCGATGGCTATTGGCGTGTTCAGGATTGCGAGGCCCTCAACGACAAGGGCCACTTTACTGACTGCTCCGAGCTGGTCAACACGGTCTGCGAGGTTGTCGAGCTGCCGTGGATTGCCGGCAAGAGCCTGCATGACAGCTTCTCGGGCGCTACGGTCTATGAGGCCGTCGCCGCTTAACGGGCAATAAAACTCGATTTTCACGTGACCGCTGGCGCCGCCCCCGCGCCGGCGGTCTTTTTCTGCCGATAGGCCATAAAAATGCACGCATTCGCGGAGAGCCTGTTGACGATAGTCAAAACTCGGACTAATGTAGAGATATAAATTGGTCAAAACTCGGACTATCGAATGGTGGGAGAGATGAATAGTGCAGTTAGCCTGGTCGATTTCGACCGGATGCTCAACGGGCTTGACCGTATCTATTCGGAGTTCGCGCGCGCCTGCGGTCTTTCGGACTGCGCCTACTGGATGCTCGTCGACACGAGTGCAGCGGGCGGAAGCGTTGCCGTGAGTCGGCTGACGAGTGAATGGTTCTACAGCAAACAGACCATCAATTCGGCGATCAAGACGCTTAGGGCGCGAGGGCTTGCGACGTTGGAGTTTGCCGAGGGCAGTCGTAAGAACAAGGTTGTGCGACTGACCGAAGAAGGCGTGCAGTTTGCCAAGCGCTACGCGTTGCCGGCGCAAAAAGCCGAGCAACAGGCATTCGAGGCGCTCGAGCCGTGGGAGCAGCGCGAGATCATGCGCTTGGTCGGTAAGTTCTCCCATGTTCTGAACGAAGAGTGCGAGGCATTTAAACGGCAAGTGGCCGCCGAGAACGAGGCTGACGATAAGGGCGAGGGGGACGCATGCGACTCTTAATGAGATTTATGAGGCCGTACCGCGGTCTGATTGCGGTGACGCTGTTTGCGGTGCTGATAGATAACGTCGGTACGCTGTTGGTTCCCACGATGCTGGCGAACATGGTCAACACCGGTATTGCCACGGGCGATGTCGACTATATATTACGCAACGGCCTGTACATGCTTATCGCGACCGGCATGGCCAGCGGCGGCACGGTGCTGGGCTGCTATCTTTCAGCGCGCCTGGCCGCCAACGTGGCCTGCGATATCCGCAATGCCGTGTACGACAAGTCGCTCGAGCTGTCCGCCAGCGACTTTGAGCGCTTTGGCACCGGATCGATGATCACGCGCTCGCTCAACGACATCAACGTGATTCAGCAGGCGATTCTGCAGACGATTCAGCTGGTGCTGCCCGTGCCGTTTTTGGCTGTGGCGGGCATCATCTTCGCCTGGTTTATCGATCCCGCCATGGGCACGCTTCTGGGCGTAGTCGTTGCGATTGTGCTGGTGGCGGCGGTCTTTACGGTGGCTAACGCCGCGCCGATCTTTATGCGCCTGCAGAGCTTTATCGACCGCATGAACGTGGTGCTGCGCGAGAACATCGTGGGCGTGCGCGTCATCCGCGCATTTAACAAGGAGCGCCACGAGGAGCAGCGCCTGGACGAGGTGTTTAGCGATTACGCGGCCAACGCCATCAAGGTCAACCACCTGTTTGTGGGTCTCGACAGTTCCAGCTTCTTTTTGATGAATATCGCCGAGGTGGCGGTGCTGTGGGTGGGCGGCAACCGCGTGGGCGTCCACGCCATGCAAATCGGCAGCATCTCGGCCGTGTTGGAATACGCGATCCTGATCCTTTTCTTTGTGATGATGGCGCAGATGGTGATTCTGACGCTCCCGCGCGCTGCGGCGTGTCTCAACCGTGCGCAACAGGTGCTCGAAATCGAGCCGAGCATCGTGGACGGCAAGCGCACGCTAGATACGTGCGCGGCGGAGCCTGTTGACGGTACCGATGCGGTTGCCGTGTTCGACCATATGTCGTTCCGTTTTGACGATGCCGACGAGGACACTCTGTGCAACCTGAGTTTTGCCTGCCGCCGCGGACAGACGACCGCGATCGTGGGCTCAACGGGCTCGGGCAAGTCAACGGTGGCCAAGCTCCTGCTTCGCTTCCACGATGCAACGAAGGGCGCCATTCGCCTGAACGGCATCGATCTGCACGACCTTTCGCAAGATGAGATCCGTGGACACATCGCATATGTGCCGCAGAAGGCGTGGCTGTTCTCGGGCACGGTGGCGAGCAACCTTCGCTTTGGTAACGAAGGCGCGACCGAGGGCGACATGCTTCACGCGCTGCAGGTTGCCCAGAGCACCTTTGTACTCGACCAACCGCAGGGGCTCGATACCCCGGTTGCCCAGGGCG
>CALINZ010000263.1 GCA_938045085.1 uncultured Collinsella sp.
CCGAGTGTGCTATCGCTCAAGAATACGGTAAAGAACAGGCCACCGAAGGCAATGAACGCGCCGGCGAACATTGCCAACAGAAAGGCCTTAGCGACCGGCAGGTTAGCCTTGGTCACGCCGGCGGCCTCGGTCTTGGCCTCGATCGCGGCGGGCGCCAGGCAATCGGGAGCGGGATATTCTGCCTTGGAATCTGCCATGTCAATCACTTCTTTCCTAATCAGCAGGGACAAGCGCTCCTATTGCTCTTGCCCCAAGCGGACAAAGTGGGAAAAGTCGTTGGCGGCCACGGCGTCGTACACGGCGTCGACGGCGTCAAAGACTTCCGGGGACATGGGGTTGTAGAACTCCGTGTCGCCCGGCTGAATCCCTATGAAGACGATATCTTCGCACGATTGCTCGATTTCCTCGATCAGAATCGACAAAGGAAGCGAATGCGTGGTGAACATCGACTTGCGGGCCACATCGCGCTTGTCGAGCAAACGGATGGACCCGACGGGCAGCGCCATGTCGGCGGCATCGACCAAGACCAGGCGAGGCGGACGCTCGCGCTTGACCTCGATGATATCGTCCTCGGGCGTTTGGCCGCCGTCGATGGTGTACCAACCGGCGATGGGTGCGTCTTCCATCTTTTTGGAGAGCACGGGGCCGGCGGCATCGTCCGCACGTAGCACGCTTCCCGCCGTGAGCACGATACCCGCAAACGGGGCGCCGTCCACACTTCCATCCACAACGCGACCCATTACTGCAACCTTCCCGTCAGATACACGCCCGACACATCGCGCACGCGCTCAACCAGATCGCGAAACTTCATTAAGAACGCGACCTGCTGGGCATGCAGGCCAAAGTCGTCGTCGAACACCGAGATGCCGGCCTTGGCCGACCCGCGAAAACCGCGCTCGTCGAGCAGCGCATCGCAGGCCTCGAGCAGCGACGGCACCGCCGCCTTGTCGAGCTGGCACTCGCCAAAGGAGCGGATGGCCTCGAACTTGGTCTTGGCCTCCCCCTCCGGCAGCGCGTCGACGAGCGAATAGAACACACCCACCGGCACCGACAGGCGCGGCTCAAAGCAGTCGAGCACGCCAGTGTGGTGGCCCACGGCGAGCGTGTAGTACAGCACGTCGCAGGCCTCCTGGGGAACGTCTTCCTCGGTCTCCACAAACTTACGCGTGAGCTCATAGAAGACCACCTGGTCGGGCGCATGACCCAGGCAGGGGTCGGCGACGCCCTCGGCAGCCTCGTCGCTTGCGCGCGAGGCGTCGCCAAAGGAGCCGCCGAGCATACCGGGGCCCACAAAGTAACCAGAGCGGTCCGTGAGCTCCATCTAGCGACCTCCGGCCAGCACCAGATCCTGCAGCGCCGAGTAGACCTCAACGCGGCGAGGATCGTCCTGCTTGTCGATGAGCAGCGCCATGGCACCGCGGATATCGCCCTTGGGCGCACCCTCAAGCGTGGCCATAAACTCGTTGGCCAGGTCGCGGCCGTAACGGTAGCCGCTCATGGCGCGAGCCTCGCGCTCGATGGCAACACGCAGCTTGTACGGCACGCCGGGGTGCAGGATATCGGCCTGCTCGCCGGCGGCCTCCACCGTGGTCTCGGCATGGAGCTTTTGGTCCAGCAGACCGAGCGCCATGGCAAAGCCGTAGACGGTCTGCGCGGGACTGGGCGGGCAGCCGGGGATGTAGACATCGACCGGCAAAATCTTGTCCGTGCCGCCCCAGACACAGTAGTTGTCGTAGAAGATGCCACCGGTGCAGCCGCACGCGCCATAGGACACCACGATCTTGGGATCGGGCGCGGCCTCAAAGGCGCGCAGGGCCGGCATGCGCATGGCACGCGTCACGGCGCCGGTGTACAGCAGCACATCGGCGTGACGGGGCGAGGGCACGACCTTGATGCCAAAGCGCTCGACGTCAAAGACGGGCGTGATGGAACCGAAGATCTCGATCTCGCAGCCGTTGCAGCCGCCGCAGTCGACACGGTAGACGTACACCGAGCGCTTGATCTTCTTAAGAAGGGTCGCCTTGGCCTTCTCGATGCACTCGTCGAGTTCGATCTTGGTCGGGCGGTACTGGAGCCGCTCGGGCAAAAGCGTGGGTTCGGCCATGGTTACTCCTCCTTCGTTTCAAAATCCATGATGATGCCCTCGACCGGCGCCGGACCGGCGGGAATCTCGGGCGCATCGGGGTTGAGCTCGCGGTCGATATACTCCGGGTTCACGCCGTGGCCGCCCAGATACTCCATGCCGGGGCCCTGGGGCTCACCGGGCGCAAGCGTCTCGTTGGCAGCAATGCCGGCAGCGTTGCCGGTCTTTACGGCCGAGGCGGCGCGCAGGGCGTCGAGCTCGCGCTTGCACTCCTGGCACATACCGACGGTACGGGCGGCCTGGATGGCCTCCATGCCGCCAGCCTTTTGCAGCAGGCGCTTGGCGTAGTCGATCTCCTTGTGCGGGGCAAACGGCTTGCCGCAACGCGAGCAGTGCTCGAGCGTATAGACGCTCTTGCTGGTGAGGTCGTCCTTGCTCATGACGGCCAGCTCAAACTCCTCGGTGAGCTTGATGGCCTCCATGGGGCAGGCTTCCTCGCAGCGGCCGCAGAAGATGCAGCGGCCGTAGTCGATCGACCAGGTAATGGTATCGGCCGCAAGGTCGGTGTCCATGCGAATGGCATCGGCCGGGCACGCCACGCCGCAGGCACCGCAGGCGATGCAGAGCTCGGCATTGTGCTCGGGCTTGCCGCGCATGTCCTTGTTGGTGGGGAACGGCGCAAACGGGTACTTGACCGTCGCGTCGCCGGCCTTGGCGTTAACCTTCCAAAGCTTCAGCATATTAGAGCGCCTCCTCATCGAGCGGAGCGGCCATAGTGCCCTCGCCCGCAAGCGGCGACTTGTCGCGCCAGACGTTCTCGAACTGCTCCTTGTCGAGCACGTGGTCGCGCTTGGCGGCGACATCGGTCACCGTCACGCGGTCGGTGCAGGAGTAGCACGGGTCGAGCGAGCCGACGATCAGCGCCGCGTCGCCCACGGTGTTGCCGCGGAACATGTAGCGCAGGACCGGCCAGTTGCTGTACGTAGCTGCCTTAGCGCGCCAGCGGTAGCACTTCTGGTTGTTGCCGAGCATGGCCCAGTGCACATCCTCGCCGCGCGGTGCCTCGGTGGCGCCGATGGCGTACTTGTGCGGGGTGTACTCCCAATCCGTGGTGAGGATGGGGCCCGACGGGCAGTTCTCGAGCATGGTCTCGATCATGTCGATCGAATCGTAGACCTCCTGGATGCGAACGGCGGTACGGCCGAAGGCATCGCAGGTGTCGGCCGTGGCAGCGTGCATCTTTTGAACGTCCGGATCGGCGTAGCCGTCGAAGGGATGGTCAAAGCGCACGTCGCGGGCATAGCCCGAGCCACGCATGAGCGGGCCGACCGGCGAGAAGTCGCGTGCGATCTTGCGGTCCAAGATGCCGATGCCACTCGTACGCTCGATAAAGTTGGGCGTGGAGAGCAAGACGTCGACGAGCTCCTGAACCTCGGAACGCAGCTGGTGAATAGTCGTGAGCGTGGAGAGCTTCTGCTCGGCCAAAATGTCGCGACGCACGCCGCCGATCACGTTGAGACCGTAGGTCTTGCGGTGACCGGAGAGCTTCTCGGCCAGGTCCATGGACTTCTCGCGGACGCGGAAGAACTGCTGGAAGCCGGAGTCGAAGCCCGTGTAGTGCGACGCCAGGCCAATGTTGAGCAGATGCGAGTGCAGGCGCTCGACCTCGAGCATGATAGCGCGAATGTACTGGGCGCGCAGCGGAACATGGATGCCCTGGGCGCGCTCGACGGCCTCGGCATAGGCCACAGAGTGGGCGCAGCCGCAGATGCCGCAGATGCGGTCGGCGAGGAACGTCACGGCGTCATAGTTCAGG
>CALINZ010000264.1 GCA_938045085.1 uncultured Collinsella sp.
CTTGGAGGGAGCACCAAGCACCTTGCGCATCCGTGGTGAGAATCACCGGACCGTCATTGGTGATGGCGACGGTGTTCTCGTAGTGCGCGGCGGGCAGGTGGTCGTTGGTCGTAACAATCCAACCGTCGGAGCCCGTGCTCACATGGTTGGAACCCATCGTAACCATCGGCTCGATGGCAATGACCATGCCGGCCTGGAGGCGAACGCCCCTCCCCTTCTTTCCATAGTTAGGAACGTTGGGGTCCTCGTGCATCACACGGCCAATGCCATGGCCCACATAATCACGAAGCACTCCGTAACCGTGAGATTCGGCGAGGGACTGAACGGCATAACCGACGTCCCCGATATGGTTACCGGGAACAGCCTGCTCGATGGCAGCCTTAAGGCAGTCGCGCGTGACCTCGCACAAAGCCTTGGCTTCGGGCGTGGGGGTGCCGACGAAAAACGTCCAAGCGTTATCGCCGACCCAACCGTCGACAACGGCTCCCGTATCGATGGAGATGATATCGCCATCGCGCAGGATCATGTCGGGGTTGGGAATACCGTGGACCACGGCATCGTTGATCGATGCGCAAATGGTCCCCGGGAACCCGCCGTAACCCTTAAAGGCCGGGGTGCCGCCATGCATGCGGATAATCTGCTCCGCGAGCTGATCGAGCTCAAAAGTCGAAACGCCGGGGCGCACCATGGCTCCAACGTGGCGGAGCGCCATCTTAGATAGCGCTCCTGCCTTCTTCATCTGCTCGATTTGCGTTGCAGACTTAATCTTGATCATAGACCGAGAGCCTCTTTGACATCCCCGTACACGGTCTCACGAGCCTGGTCACCGTTGACCGACTTGAGCAGACCCTGGCCACGATAGTAGTCGACGAGCGGGCTCGTGGACTTCTCGTAGACGTCGAGACGGTTCTTGATGGTCTCGGGCTTGTCGTCGTCGCGCTGATACATCTCGCCGCCACACTTGGGGCAGGTAGCATCGGCAGCGGTGCCGGTGTAACCGCAGGCGCGGCAGGTGCGACGCGAAGACAGACGATCGATAATGACCTCGGGGGCCACATCGACCAGAAGGGCACAGTCGATCTCGCGACCCATGGCGGAGAGCTCGGAATCGAGCGTCACGGCCTGGGCGGTGTTGCGCGGGAAGCCGTCGAGGATGAAGCCCTGCTGGGCGTCATCGGCGGCAAGGCGCTCCTTGACAAGGTCGATCACGAGCTGATCGGGAACGAGCTCGCCAGCGTCCATGTACTTCTTAGCCTGAATACCAAGCTCGGTGCCACCCTTGACGGCAGCACGCAGCAGGTCGCCCGTGGAAATGTGAGCGACGCCAAACTCGGCGACGAGCTCCTGTGCGACGGTGCCCTTACCGGCACCCGGAGCTCCGAGCAATACGAGGTTCATGAGCAATCCTCCTCTAGCCTATTTAAAGAATCCATCGTAATCATACATCTTGATCTGGCCTTCGAGCTTATCGACCGTGTCGAGCACGACGCCGACCATGATGAGGATGGACGTGCCGCCAAATGCCTGAATCAGATGGTTACCCGTGAAAGAGAAGATGATCGAAGGCACGATGGCGATGAGCGCCAAAAAGACAGCGCTGGGAAGCGTAATCTTGTTGAGCGCGTTCTTGATGTAGGCCGCGGTAGCCCTGCCCGGACGGACGCCCCGAATAAAGCCGCCCTACTTCTTAAGGTTGTCGGCCGTGTCATCGGGGTTGAACACCATGGAGGTGTAGAAGTACGCGAAGAACACGATGAGGACAACGTTAAGCACCCAGTTGAGCCAACCGGTCGAAAGCGCGGAGGCAACTGCCTGGATCCAGCCGATGCCGGGGAAGAACACGGCAATCTGGGCCGGGAAGTACAGCAGCGCCGAAGCGAAGATGATCGGCACGACGCCCGCGGTGTTGACCTTGATGGGCAGGTAGGTGGTCTGGCCACCCATCATGCGACGGCCCACGACGCGCTTAGCGTAGGAGACCGGGATGCGGCGCTGGCCGCGCTCAAGGAAAACAATCAGCGGGATAACCAGCAGGATGATGGCGCAGATGATCACCATGGTGATGATGCCACCGGCATTGCCCTCGGTGCTGGAGAAGATAGCCTGCGGCAGACCGGCCATGATGTTCGCAAAGATGATCAGCGACATGCCATTGCCGATACCGCGCTGGGTGATGAGCTCACCAATCCACATGATCAGCATGGCACCCGCGGTGAGTGTACCGACGATCATGAGGTCGAAGATGATCTCGGGAGCGCCGGCACCGTTGAAGCTGATGCCGAAGCTCTTAAAGAGGAAGAGGTAACCCACGGAGTTGAGGATTGCCAGAGCAAGGGTGAGGTAACGCGAATACTGCGTAATCTTGGTCTGACCGACCTCGCCCTCGCGGGCAAGCTCATGCAGGGAAGGCACGACGGCCTGGAGCATCTGGAGGATGATCGAGCTGGTGATGTAAGGCATGATGCCCAGCGAAAACACCGACACATAGCTCAACGCGCCGCCAGAGAAAAGATTCAGGAGGGCCATAGCACCTGCGGCGACCGAATTGTTATCGGTCGAGAAAAGGCCCAGCATCCCCTGGAAGGGAATGCCGGGCACAGGAACGTGCGCACCAATGCGGTACACGACGAGCATAGCTATGGTAAAAAGAATCTTTTCGCGCAATTCTTTGATGCGGAAAGCATTCTTAAGACCATTTAGCACGGCAGCTCGACCTTTCCGCCGGCGGCCTCGATCTTGGCCTGCGCAGAAGCGCTGACCTTGTCGACCTTGACCGTGAACTTCTTGGTGAGCTCACCATTGCCGAGCACCTTGACGGGCTCGAACTCGCTCTTGGTGATGCGAGCGGCCTTAAGAGCGGCACCGTCGATCACAGCGCCGTCCTCGAACTTACGCTCGAGACGCTCAACGTTAACAGCGGTGTACTCGATACGACGGGGGTTACGGAAGCCCGGAAGCTTGGGCAGGCGCATAGCCAGCGGAGTCTGGCCACCCTCGAAGCCGGCACCCTTGGTGCCACCAGAGCGGGAACCCTGGCCCTTCTGACCGCGGCCAGAAGTGGTGCCGTGACCCGAAGAATTGCCACGGCCGACGCGCTTGCGGTTCTTGGTGGAACCGGGCGCGGGAGTAAGATCGTGAAGCTGCATTTGCTACTCCTCTACAATCTCGACAAGGTGCTTGACCTTGAAGATCATGCCGCGGACGGACTCGTTGTCAGCAATCTCGCGAACCTCGCGGATCCTGTGGAGACCGAGGGCACGGACAGTACGGACCTGGTCCTGCTTGCAACCGTTGGTGCTGCGGACCTGCTTGATCTTGATGGTGTCAGCCATGCTTAGTTCTCCTTACCGACGAACATCTCGGAGACCGTCAGGCCACGGCGAGCCGCGACGTCCTCAGGGCTGGAGAGCTCCTTGAGGCCCTCGACGGCAGCCTTGATGATGTTGAGGCCGTTGTCGGTACCGAGGGACTTGGACAGGACGTTCTTGATGCCAGCAAGCTCAAAGAGGGGACGCACAGCGCCGCCGGCGATAACGCCGGTACCCTCGACAGCGGGCTTGATGATGATGCGGCCGGCACCAAAGTGGCCGAGAACCTCGTGCGGAATGGTGCCCTGCTCGGTCACCGGCACGTGGAACATGTTCTTCTTGGCATCGAGAGATGCCTTGGAGATGGCCATGGGCACCTCAGCGGACTTGCCCATGCCAACGCCGACGTTGCCCTTGCCGTCGCCAACGACGACGAGAGCGACGAGGCTCATGCGACGACCACCCTTGACGGTCTTCGACACGCGGTTGATGTACACGACGCGCTCCTCGAACTCGGAGGCCTCGCGCTGCTGCTTCTGATTACGAGCCATGTGCTACATACCTCCTAGAACTCGAGACCGGCGGCACGAGCACCGTCGGCGAGGGCCTTGACGCGGCCATGGTAGATACGGCCACCACGATCGAAGGCGACCTTGGTGATGCCGGCCTCGATGGCGCGCTTGCCAACGAGCTGACCGACCTTCTCCGCAGCCTCCTTGTTCGAGGTGTGGGTGCCCTTGAACTCGGCCTCGAGGGTCGAGGCAGAGACGAGCGTCAGGCTGGAGCCCTTGCTGTCGTCGATGATCTGGGCATAGATGTTGGCGTTAGTACGGGTCACGCGAAGACGCGGGCGCTCGGCGGTACCCGAGACCTTGCCGCGAACACGACGCTGACGACGCTTGAGGCCTTCCAGCTTCGCCTTATGCTTGTTCATACGTAAACTCCTAAAAAGGTTGATCTTGCCAGCACCTGACGGGGTGCTGGTCTTATGCGAGTGAGTCGGTTACGACTACTTGGCGGCCTTACCCAGCTTGCGGCGGATGTGCTCGCCAACATAGTGGATACCCTTGCCCTTGTAAGGCTCGGGAGGACGATGACCGCGGATCTCAGCGGCGATCTGACCGACCTGCTGCTTGTTGATACCCTTGACGTTCACGTGGGTGTTGTCGGGAACCTCGAAGGTAATGCCCTCGGGAGCCTCGACGATCACGGGGTGCGAGAAGCCCAGGGAGAACTCGAGGTTCTTACCCTTCTGCTGCACGCGGTAACCGACGCCGGCGAGCTCGAGCTTCTTCTCGAAGCCCTCGGAAACGCCGACAACCATGTTGTGGATGAGGGCGCGGGTGAGGCCGTGGCGGGCACGGGTCTCACGCTCGTCGTCGGGACGGGAAACGGTGAGGACGTTGTCCTCGACGTTGATAGCGAGCTTCTCAAAGACATCGAGCTCGAGCTGGCCCTTGGGGCCCTTGACGACAACGTTGTTGCCGTTGACTGCCACTTCGACTCCGGCGGGAATCTGGACAGGCTTATTACCGATACGAGACACGGCGATCTCCTTTCCTTCTACCTACCGAGCGAATTACCAGACGTAAGCGATGATCTCGCCGCCGACGTTGTGCTTGCGAGCATCGCGGTCGGTCATGACGCCATGGCTGGTGGAAATAATGGCGGTACCAAGGCCACCGCGGACGCGGGGCATGTCGGCAACGCCGGTGTACTTACGCAGGCCCGGCTTGGAAATGCGGCGGATGCCGTTGATGACCTTAGCCTTCTTGGGACCATACTTAAGCGTGATGTGCAGAGTCTTCTGGGGAACGGTGTCCTCGACATCGTAGCCCTCGATGTAGCCCTCCTCGTGCAGAACACGAGCGATCTCGACGAGCTTCTTGCTGCTCGGCATGGAGACCGTGGCCTTGTTCACAGAGTTAGCGTTACGGATGCGCGTAAGCATATCTGCGATCGGGTCTGTAAGGTTCATACAGATTCTCCTTCGTTCTTGATGAACACGTGCTCTTGGTTCTTCGCCGCCCTTAACGGCAAAGCCTAACTAGCGCGTTTTCCCTGTTCCAAACGGATGCTTGAAACGCTGGTAGTGACTTACCAGCTGGCCTTCTTAACGCCGGGAAGCTCGCCCTTGAGTGCAAGCTCACGGAAGCAGACACGGCACAGGCCGAACTTGCGGTACACAGAGTGCGGACGGCCGCAGCGCTGGCAGCGCGTGTACTCACGAGTAGAGAACTTCTGCTTGCGATTGCACTTGACGATCATCGATGTCTTAGCCACTTATATCCTCCTCACATAGAGTATTGTTCGCCCCAAACGCCGCCCCCTTGTGGGAACGGCGCTTATAGGGCAGGTGAACCTATTTCTTGAACGGGAAACCGAAGGCGTCCAGAAGGGCCTTGGCCTCCTCATCGGTGTTGGCGGTGGTCACGAAAGTGATGTCCATACCACGCTGGTGATCGACGGAGTCGAAGTCGATCTCGGGGAAGATGAGCTGCTCGGTGACGCCCATGGAGAAGTTACCACGGCCGTCGAAGCTCTTGGCGGAGATGCCGCGGAAGTCGCGGATACGGGGGATCGCGACGGAGGTCAGACGATCGAAGAACTCCCACATACGGTCGCCACGCAGGGTAACCTTGCAGCCGATCGGCATACCAGCGCGCAGGCGAAAGGTAGCGATGGACTTGCGGGCACGGGTGATCATCGGCTGCTGGCCGGTGATGGCGCGCAGGTCGCGCACGGCACCGTCGATGGCCTTGGAATCGGTAGCGGCCTCGCCGACACCCATGTTCACGACGATCTTCTCAAACTTGGGGATCATCATGACGTTCTCGTACTGGAACTTGTCCTGAAGCTGCTGCTTGACCTCGTTGTTGTACTTGGTCTTCAGACGCGGCACATACTTCTCTTCTGCCATTGTTCACTCCTTCTTGGGGTTTTAAGCACGGGGCGTGGCCACGATGGGTTGTCCTCGTGCCTCCTGGCTGCATCCGCGCCGCTCATGGCATTTCGCGGTTTGGACTCGACGCAGCAGGAGCCGACAAAACAATCGGTACTATACGCGCATTGGGTGCGTATTTCCAGAAAAACCTCGTCTGCCTGCACAACTCCACAACTCCCCCGCACATAGTGATCCCCAAAAAGCAGTTGCGGTGAAATAGTTCCTGGCTGACCGCCCGTCAGGCTTATCTGGGAACTATTCCGCCGCAACTCATATATGGGGCGTTATTTTTGGCGAGGCAGCACCAGGTTAAGGACGACGGCGACAAGTGCGGCGACGGCAATGGAGGATCCGCCAAAGACGGTGCCGACCCATGCGGGGAACCCAGCGCCGGTAAGTGCGCCGGCCGTGCGCTCAATGCCCGTGCCAAAGGCGATGGAGAGACCCATGAGCGTGGTGTCGCGCTGAGACAGGCCGTGGCGGGCAAACATGACCACACCGTTCATGCCGATGGTAGCGAACACGCCAATGGTGGCGCCGCCGATTACCGGCTGCGGAATGGACGTGAGCACTGCCGCACACTTGGGCAGCAGGCCTGCGATGAGCAAAATAGCCGCCGCAAGCGTAAAGACCATGCGGTTGACGACCTTGTTCTCGGCGATAATGCCTACATTCTGGCCAAACGTAGCCGTGGGGACGCCGCCCAAAAAGCCCGAGAGCATGCCGACCAGACCGTTGGCGATCAGACCGCCCGAGATCTGGCCATCGGTCGCAGGGGTATCGAGCGCAGCGGACGACACGGCGGCAAACTCGCCCATGACCTGCACGGCGTTAACAATAGCGACAACGCCCACGACGGCGCACGCGGCCGGGTCGAACACCAGGCGATGGGCGCCCAGAGCCGGCGGGGCGAACCAGCTGGCAGTCGCGATGGCCGAGAAATCGACCATGCCCAACACCGCAGCCAAAACAAAGCCCGCGCAGATACCGGCCAGGATGCTGCCCAGCCTAAGCGCGCCCTTGCCGTAGTTGCCGGCCATAAAGGTAACGACGAACGTCACGAGCGCGACGGCCCAGTTGGTGACACTGCCAAAATCGGCCGCGCCCTCCCCGCCCGCCATGGAGGCAACTGCCACTGGGCATAGCGACAGGCCAATGACAAAGATAACGGTGCCAAGCACCGGGGCCGGGAACAGAAAACTCACGTGCCTAAACAGCAGGCCGAAGAGCGCGACGAGCGCACCGCCGATTACCTGGGCGCCTAGCACGGCCTCAAAGCCAAGCTCGAGACCGACCGCCTTGAGCGCCGGCACGAAGGTGAAGCTCGCGCCCATCACGATGGGCAGGCCCGAACCGACCACACCTTTTATGGGGAACTGTTGAAGGAAAATGTCGAGCGCCGAGAGGACGAGCGACGCCTGGATGACAGCGGCTTCCTCTTGAGGGGTAAAGCCACAGACCGACGCGATGATAATGGCGGGCGTGACGATGCCCGCAAACGCCGCCAGCACATGTTGCAATGCATGGGGCAATACCTGTACAAACGATACTTTTCCCGTACGCTCGAACAGGGCGTCCCCTGCTGCCGACTCTGCCATTTGCGCCTCCCATACCACAGACGGCGGCCCCATGCCGCCCAGCGGGCGCACATTATAGGGCATTTGGGACAGGTAGCATTTTGACCCCGTGGGAACGGAAGGATCAAATGGAAGTTGCGGTGGAATAGTTCCTGTTTTGCCGCTTATTGGGCCCATTTAGGAACTATTCCACCGCAACTTATTGGTGGGGATGCGATTAGCGCTTGCGGGGAACGAGTTTGGTGCGGCGCAGGTGGATCATCTCGGCGGCAATGGAGATGGCGATCTCCTTGGGGTCCTCGGCCTCGATGGCAACGCCGATCGGAAGGTGCAGCTCGTCGATCTGGTCCTGCGTAAAACCTTCCTGCTCCAGGCGGGCACGCACAAAGGCCGTCTTGCGGCGCGAACCCAGACAGCCCAGATAGGCAGGCTTGGCACGCATGGCCTGAATCACCACGTCGATATCGGACTTGTGACCCGCCGTGGCGACGACCACCAAGTCGCGCGGACCGATGGGACACAGCTCGCTCAGGTTCTTGTAATCGACCAGGCGACGATCGTAGACACCGGGCACCCATTCGGGCGTCAACGTGCCGGGGCGGTCATCGCAGGCCACGACGGCAAAGCCCGCCGCCGTGAGCACGCGCGCCGTCGCGGCGCCCACGTGTCCGCAGCCAAAGATGTAGGTCAGGCCCTCGGGGCAGAGCGTCTCGATGTGCGCCGCGGGAATCTCAGAGGCAGCGTTGGTGTAGGTGACGTTACTCCCCTCCTCCACCAGTGAAAGCCCGGGGCAGCCCGCAATGGTATGGCGCGATGCCTCGCCATGGTACTCGGCCACATCGCCCTCGAGCGCGCTCGCAATAAACGGCTCAAAGTCGATGACGAAGTCGCCGATGCGCCGAAAACATATCGGTACGTTCGATCGTCGGCAATTTCCTGGAACAACGGTGCCTGGGTCGCATCCAGATGCAGATAGCACAGGCAAATGGCTCCGCCGCAGATCATGCCGGTATCGGAGTTCTCGCCGCCCATGGTGTAGCGGACCAGACGCGACTGTCCCGCGCTCAGGAGTTCGCGCGCCTCATCCAGCGCAAAGAGCTCAATCTTGCCGCCGCCGATAGTGCCCGCCTGGCTGCCGTCGGCAAAGACGGCCATCCAGGCGCCCACGCCGCGCGGCGACGACCCCGCCGTGCCGGCCACGACCACGAGCTCGCACGTCTCGCCAGCACGCAGGGCGGCAAGCGCCGCATTCACAACATCGAGCTTTTCCATTGCCGCCTTCTATCCTCTAAAGATATCGGTGAGCATAGCGAGTGCCTCGAGCACGCCGCCGCCGACCGACGTCGCCTTGTCCGAAATGTAGTTGATATAGCTGGCATCGTCGCGCGGATCGACATCGGCGCATTTAAAGCCCTCGGTCACCTGCACGCCGTTCGCCAAAAGCCCGCGCAGACAGCCATCGATCTGCGTGCGCATGGGCGTATCGCCCGCGTAGCCAATCACGTCTCCGGCGCGCACGATGTCGCCGATTGCGCGGTCGGACCGAAACACGCCGGCGGCGGGGCTGTGGATAACACGCTCTTTGCCATAGCCAGCGATAATGCCCGGCACGCCCGTGTTGGGCTGGGGTGAACCTTGGGTAATGACACGGCCCAGGAAATGCCCGCGCATGGTCTCGACCACGGCGTCGCAATCGACCGGCGCGGTAAAGCCCGGCCCCACGGCGATGACGGTAGGCGCCATGTCGCGCGTGGTGCCCAGGTTGCGCTTGGCCAGAATCGCGTCGACCACAGCCGCGGGTTTAAGCTCATCGAGCATCTTGGCCTGAGGGTCCACCACGACGGCAACATCCCCCGCTTGGGTAATCTCGAGCGCCTCTGCCGGCGTCTGCGCCAAGCGAGCGCGAATGCCCTCGACCTGGACCTCGCCCAGGCGAATAGCCTCGCAAAAACTGATTGTGCGGCGGATGCACGTGGGAACCGCGATATCGGCCATAACGACCGACACGCCGGCGCGCACCAAGCGAGCGGCGACACCCGTGGCGATATCGCCGGCGCCGCGAACATAAACGAGCATTCCCGGGGTACCTCCCTGTGCTACGGTTTGAGCAGAGCAAAAGCGGTTCGACCGCTACTCTGATGATTATTTATTATCACAGTATTATACGGCGGTGAACAGATGGAAACAGTTAGCGGCAATCTTGCCTCGGCGCTCAGGATCGAGCCGGGCATTACCGCGATTATCGGCAGCGGCGGCAAGTCGACGTTGCTCAAAACGCTGGGTCTTGAGCTCATGCGCGCTGGCGGCCGCGTGCTCCTCTGCACCACCACGCATATGCTTCCCGTTGCCGGCGTGCCATGGGACGGGTCGAATCGTCGCCTGGACGCCGCGCCTTGGAAGCCGGGCGCCTCGCATGTCCCCGGTTGCACCTGCGAGGCCTGCGCGGGCCTTGCACGCGGAGGCGTCTGCCAGGCAGGCGTCTTGGACCCGGAGACAGGCAAGCTCTCCGCCCCCGCCGAGCCACTCGGCGGGCTGGCACAGCGCTTTGACTATGTGTTGGCCGAGGCAGACGGTAGCAAGCGACTCCCGCTCAAGGCGCATGCCGCCTGGGAGCCGGTAATTCCCGCCGGCACGGCCAACGTCATCTGGCTCGTCGGCGCCTCGGGACTCAGCAAGCCCATCAACGAAGCCGTCCACCGCCCCGAGCTCTTTTGCGAGCGTTGCGGCTGCGAGCTCACCGACATCGCCACGCCCGAGCGCGTCGCCCAGGTGCTCAATGCCGAGATGCAGGCGCTGAAACTCAGCACCGCACGCGTCATGCTCAACCAAGTCGACACGCTCAGCGACCCCACGATGGCCGACCGCTTCGAGGCAGCTCTCGACCGCCCCGTCGTCGCCAGCAGCCTCAAGTAGCCGGCCCCATCTCCTCAGTTGCGGTGAAATACGGACTGTTTGGCCGCCCGACGGCCGCAAACAGTCCGTATTTCACCGCAACTGAGGAGGGGACACGGCATCTTTGCTGCTAGCGGGGCACGTAGCGGCCGGGTTGGGCTCCGGTGGGCTCGCCATCGCGCGCCACCAGCACGCCGTTCACAAACACGGCCTTGGCGCGGCCATGTGCCTCAAAGCCCTCGAGCGGCGTGTAGTCCACGGCCTGATGCTGTGTCGCGGCGCTGATTGTCCAGCGCGCTTTGGGATCCCACACGCACACATCGGCATCGGCGCCCTCGGCAAGACAGCCCTTGCGCGGGTACATGCCAAACACGCGCGCCGGGTTCTCACTCATCAAGCGGCACAAATCCTCGGGGCCCAGCTGTCCCTCAAAGCTCGTAGCGATCGCGACGGGGCGATGCTCCACACCGGGCCCGCCGTTGGGAATCGCGCGGAAATCGTCGCGCCCGCGGTCCTTTTGCCCGTGCAGGTTAAAGCTGCAGTGGTCGGTTGCAATCGTATCGATCTCGCCGGCCACAAGCGCCTCGCGCAACGCGGCACGGTCACCGGCATGGCGCAGCGGCGGGCTCATCACGTACTTGGCGCCCGCAAAGCCGTCCTCGCCCTGCTCCAGATAGCAGGTGTCGTCGAGTATCAGATACTGAGGGCATGTCTCGACATAGATGTTCTTCTGCCCGCGCGCTTTGGCAGCGCGAATGGCCTCGAGCCCCAGCTTGGTCGAAAGGTGCACCACGTTGACCGGGGCGTCGCCGGCCAAGTGCGCCAGATACAGCAGGCGGCTCACGGCCTCACCCTCGCACGCGTCCGGACGGCTGAGCGCATGCCCCTCGGGCCCATGAATCCCCTGCTCGTACACGCGCTTCTGCAGCTCATTCACCAGCGTACCGTTCTCGCAATGCACGCACAGTATGCCGCCAATACGCTTGAGCTCCTCGAGCACCTCGAGCGTCTCGGCATCGTCCAGGCGCAAATGATCGTAGGCAAAGTAGGTCTTAAACGACGATACGCCCGCCTCGCGCATAGCCGAAAGATCGGCGCGGTTGCGCTCATTCCACTCGGCGAGTGCCATATGAAAGGCGTAGTTGGCCGTGCAGGTTCCGTCGGCACGGCGATGCCACTCGGCAAGGGCGTCGGGCATGGTCACGCCGCGATCGGCCGTCGCGTAGTCCACGATGGTCGTCGTACCGCCGCAGGCAGCCGCACGCGTGCCGGTTTCAAAGCTATCGGCTGTCCAATCCATGCCAGTCCAGCACTGCATGTGCGTGTGGCCGTCGATAAAGCCGGGGAACACCCAACAGCCCACGGCATCCTCGACGGTATCGCCCTCGGCCGGCTCAATCGCCGCGGCAATCCGCACAATCTTGTCGCCCTCCATGGCAAGATCGGCGCGGCGAAGCCCCTGGGGCGTCACGAGCGCGCCGTTTTTGATGATGATCATGTTGCTCCTTATTGATTAATACAGTTGGCCACGCGATCAAAATACGAGCAGGCGGCAATATGCTCCGTTATGCGTCGCTGTCCCTTGACGGTATCGACGTCCCACAGCTCGTAGGCACGCGCCTCGACCAGCACCACGTCGGTGCGACCTTTGAGAATCGAGCCCCCGCCGTCCTTGCCCTCAAGACACATAAGTGCATCGAACAGTTCCGCCGGAAAGAGCACCGGGCTCGAAGGCTCACCGTTACACGCAAGACGCACCGGATGTTTGCGGCCACGCTCGTCAAATGCACGAACCATAGCCTCAAAAGAATCCGAACTCACGAGCGGCTGGTCGCCCGGTAAAAAGAGGCAACCTTTCCAGTTGCGTTCGACTCCCCACGAAAGGCCCGCACGGACGCTTTCGCTGCGCAGCTCGCCATCGTGCAGCACGCACGGGCAATGCTTGTCCTCGCAAATCTGGGCGACCTCGGGCCAACGCGTCGAAACCACAACGTCAAAGCCCCGGGGAACCGAATCGATGGTCCGGGCAATCAGCGGCTCGCCATAGATATCGGCGAGCATCTTGTTGGAGCCAAACCGCTTGCCCTCGCCCGAAGCCATAATGACGCATCCAAGTTTCATGGTGATACCTCCCCTGAAACCATCGTACCCATAACTCGCGCCGCGGGCATCCACATCGAAAGCGCTTATCCCGCACGCCCGCGATGCAAAATAGGGGCACCCCGCCAGTTGGCAGAGCGCCCCCTTTACATGGCTTACCTCAGCCCGGCTTTAGGCCTGGAGCCAACGGGCGGTGTTGCGCTCGTCGAGGGCCTTGAGGGTAGCGGCGGGATCGGCAACCTTCTGCAGGAACATCATGGCAGCGATGGCGTACGGCTTGTAGCTGGCCTCCTTGTACATGCCCACGCGGTGCATGTCGAAGACGTCGGCGTTGACCTCGCCGTGCTCGCAGGAGACACCGGAGATGTCGGCGGGCAGCGGGTGCATAAAGATGGTGTCCTGGCCGTTGGCAGTCTTCTCCATGAGCTCGGTCGTGGAGCACCAGTCCTGATGGGTAGCGTTCTGGGCGAGCAGCTCCTTCTCGAGCGCTGCGATGCCGGCGTCGTCGCCCTCAGCGTACAGGTTGGTACGCTTCTCCATGGCGGCAAACGGAGCCCAGCTCTTGGGGATCACGATGTCGGCGCCCTCGAAGGCCTCGGCCATGGTGTTGACCTGCTTAAAGGTGGTGCCGGACTCGGCGGCGTAGCCCTTGGCGCGCTCGACGACCTCGGGCATGAGGTCGTAGCCCTCGGGGTGGGCCAGGGTGACGTCCATGCCAAAACGGGGCAGCAGGCTGATCAGCGACTGCGGGCAGGACAGCGGCTTGCCGTAAGAGGGCGAATAGGCCCAGGTGACGGCAACCTTCTTGCCCTTGAGGTTCTCGAGGCCGCCAAACTCGTTGATGAGGTAGAGCATGTCGGCAGAGGACTGCGTGGGGTGGTCGGAATCGGACTGCAGGGAGATGAGCGTGGGACGGTGATCCAGAACGCCGTCCTCGTAGGCCTGCTGCACGGACTCGGAGACCTCGGCCATGTAGGCATCGCCCTTGCCGATGTACATGTCGTCGCGGATGCCGATGACGTCGGCCATGAAGGAGATCATGGTAGCGGTCTCGCGGACGGTCTCGCCGTGAGCGATCTGGGACTTCTTCTCGTCCAGGTCCTGCAGCTCAAGACCGAGCAGGTTGGCAGCCTTAGAGAAGGAGAAGCGCGTACGGGTGGAGTTGTCGCGGAACAGGGAGACAGCCAGGCCCGAGTCGAAGATCTTGGACGAGACGTTGTTCTCACGCAGCTCGCGCAGGGCGTCGGCGACGATGTAGAGCGCCTTGAGCTCATCGGTGGTCTTGTCCCAGGTGTGCAGGAAGTCGCTGCCGTACATACCCTTAAAATCGAGGCCGTTCAGCTGCTCGACGAGCTCGGTAAACTTAGCGTCCATGGAAATGTCCTTTCTAAAGATGAAACGATCGCAATGAGTAGATGTGCTCCGGCATGCGCGTGTGGCTAGAACATGCAGAGCACCATGACGAGGACCCGCCACCGTTGAGGAAGCATGGGAGATAACGACCGCGGGCCCCAAGTCAACAGGGGGTGCCGGGGACACGAACGGCCCCCGGCTCAACAGGATCGAAGAATGGGACTAATCGATCTTGTTGTTGGTCAGACCGGCGCGGAACACGGTGGCATCGCCATCGGCCTGGCTCGGATCGTAGAGGTTCAGGGCAGCCACATACATGGCGGCAGCGGTGACCAGGTCGTCCTTGTAGGTGACCTCGTTGGGAGCGTGAGCCTGAGACTCGGCACCCGGGCCAAAGCCCACGCAGGGGATGCCGTAGCGGCCCTGGATGGAAACGCAGTTCGTGGAGAAGGTCCACTTGTCGCACAGCGGGCGACCGGTGCGCTTGTCCATGCTGGGCTCGCAGCCGATGCGCTCGTCACCAAACATGGCCTTGTGGGCGTCGACGAGGGCCTTGACGTGCGGAGCGGTCTCCTTGTTGATCCACGTGGGGAAGTAAGCCTCGGTCTCGTAGACCTCGCCGGTCCAGGACGGACGGTCGTACATGTACATGGAGACCTTCACGTCGTCGCCGTACTTCTTGGCGGCCGGCAGGTTGCGGATCTCGTCCAGGCAGGACTCCCAGGTCTCACCAGCGGTCATGCGACGGTCGATGGAGATGGCGCAGGAGTCAGCGACAGCGCAGCGGCTGGGGCTGGTGTAGAAGATCTGGCTGACGGTGCAGGTGCCGCGGCCCAGGAAGCGGGCGTCCTCGAAGTGCTCGGGGTTGTACTTGGGGTCGAGCATCTTGACGAGGCCCTTGATGTCGGTCGACTCGTCGCAGCCGTTGTTGTTGAGGGCGCGGACGTCGGCGATGATGTCGGCCATCTTGTAGATGGCGTTGTCGCCGCGGTCGGGAGCGGAGCCGTGGCAGGAGGTGCCGTGAACGTCGACGCGGATCTCCATGCGGCCGCGGTGACCGCGGTAGATGCCGCCGTCGGTGGGCTCGGTGGAAATGACGAACTCGGGCTTAATGCCGTCCTTGT
>CALINZ010000265.1 GCA_938045085.1 uncultured Collinsella sp.
GACACCGCCGCTCTCACGGGCGAGTCAATCCCCCGCCCCGCCAAGTCCGGCGACGACATCATCAGCGGCTGCATCAACATGACGGGCCTCATCCACGTGCGCACCACCAAGCCCTTTGGCGAGTCCACCGTCGCACGCGTCCTGGAGCTCGTGGAAAATGCCAGCGAAAAGAAGGCGCGCACCGAGAACTTTATCACGCGCTTCGCCCGCGTCTACACGCCCGCCGTCACCGGCGCTGCCGCGGTACTCGCGCTCGGCGGCGGCTTGGTCACCGGCGCCTGGTCCGACTGGATCCTGCGCGGCGTGACCTTCCTGGTCGTCAGCTGCCCGTGCGCGCTCGTGATTAGCGTCCCGCTCAGCTTCTTTGGCGGCATTGGCGGCGCATCCAAGCTGGGCGTCCTCATCAAGGGTTCTAACTACCTCGAGACGCTCGCCGATGTGGACACCGTCGTCTTTGACAAGACCGGCACGCTCACCAACGGCACGTTCTCGGTGGTCGCGGTGCACCCCGAGGCTGGCTATACCGAGCAGTCGTTGCTCGAGGTCGCAGCCCTTGCGGAGTCGTTCTCCGATCACCCCATCGCGCAGTCCGTGCGTGTCGCCTACCAGGGCGAGGTCGACCCCAAGCGCGTAAGCGACTCCACCAACGACGCGGGCCATGGCGTGACGGCAACCATCGACGGCAAGCACGTCGTCGTTGGCAACGCAAAGATGCTCGCCGCGGCCGGAGTCGAAGCGCCCGATTGCGAGGTCGTCGGCACCATCCTCCACGTGCTAGTCGATGGCATCTATGCCGGCCACATTGTAATTGCCGACACCATAAAGGCCGATGCCGAGCAGACGATCCGCGACCTGCACGCCGCCGGCGTCAAGCGCACCGTCATGCTCACGGGCGACCGCGAGGAAGTGGCTGCTGCGGTGGCCAAGCGGCTGGGGCTCGACGAGTTCCACGCGCAGCTGCTGCCGGGCGACAAGGTCGAGCGTGTTGAAGCGCTGCTGGCAGCCGAATCGGGCAAGGGCAAGCTCGCCTTTGTCGGCGACGGTATCAACGACGCGCCCGTGCTTACGCGCGCCGATGTTGGCATTGCCATGGGCGCTATGGGTTCTGACGCTGCGATCGAGGCCGCCGATGTCGTGCTGATGGATGACAAGCCGTCCAACATTTCCCGCGCGATCCGCGTGGCACGCAAGACCATGACGATCGTCTGGCAGAACATCATCTTTGCGTTGGGCGTTAAGCTGCTGATCCTTGTGCTGGCAGCGCTGGGCATCGCCAACATGTGGCTTGCCGTGTTCGGCGACGTAGGCATGGCGATCATCGCCATCCTGAACGCCATGCGCGCGATGGGTGTCAAGAACCTGTAGCGTTCGTGGGCTGTCCGGCCGGGGCCGGGCTTGGTTTTGAAAACGTCCTCACGCATGAGGCCCGCCTTTCCTGCTCCTGCGGAGCAACGGAAAGACGGGCCTCGCGCTGCGGAGTGTTTTCAAAACCAAGCCCGGCCCCGGCCTACGGTGACGTTGCTGGTGGTTCTTGGGCATCGCTTGCTGGCGGGGCTCCTTTGCTGAAATGGACTTGGCCGAAAGGGCCGCTGGTCCCAGTCGCTGGTTCGCGCTTTGCGTGAACTCCGCGCTACTGTGGGACAGTTAGGCTTCTGTTGTTGGACCCGCTGCATCTTCCCGACCCAACATCGCCCGTAGCTTCTCAAAGCTCTCCTCGCTCAGGCAGTGCTCCATGTGGCAGCCCTCTTGCGACGCGACCTCAGCCGAAACACCCGCATCCTCCAGCAGCCCCACGAAAAAGCAGTGACGCTCCCACATTTGACGAGCGACCTCCAGACCACGCTCCGTCAGATGAACATCTCGCTTGCCCATTTCGACGTAGCCGTTGTTCTCCAACGTCGCCATAGCTTTTGAAACGCTTGCCTTAGTTACGCCAAGGTACTCTGCAACATCAATCGAGCGCACGATGCCCTGACGTTGCGACAGAACGTAGATCGATTCGAGATAGTCTTCTCCGGATTCACGTAGGGCCATGCGCCGCCTTTCGCGATGGCTTCTAGTTAGCCTTTGGATACTTTGCTTGAATTACTTTACCGCAAAAGTTGCCCATGTCTTACTACATTGTTCAAAAAGTTAACCGTGTTTCACAAAATGCGCGGGACAAGCAAGGCGACACGGCACGCAACGCGCAAGGGGTGTCCCCAGCTGCCGGCAGAAAAGGAACGTCCCCAGGTGCCGAGCCGCAGCTATAACAGTCCAAAGTGCTTCGCGGCGTTGTAGATGCCATCGTCGTCCACGGCTGTCGTCACATAGGTCGCTGCAGCTTTCACCGTGTCCTGCGCGTTGCCCATGGCCACGCTCGTGCCCACGGCGGAAAACATCGACAGGTCGTTCTCGCCGTCGCCAAAGGCAATCGCCTCGCTCGCGTCGATGCCCAGGCGCTCCAGCGTCGCCGCCACGCCCAGGTCCTTGCCGCCGTTAGCGGGAATAATATCGCAGAACAGGTCACACCAGCGCGTAGTGAGCGAATGCGACACCGCATCAGTCACGACATGCTCGTCGGACGGGTCCACAAAGGCGCAGAACTGGTAAACCGGCGCGTCAAATGCATGCTCAAACGGCTCCTCGTGATAGACGATTCCCGCGTTGTTGCCAGCCGTCACCACGCGCTCGGACAGGCGGTTCACAAACGAGTTCTCGCCCTGCATGCACAGCGAGTCATAGCACCCCTGCGCCACCTGGTCCACGATCACCGCAACGTCGTCCGGATCGATCGGACAGCTGCGGTAAACCCCCTTGGCATCAAAACAGTGCTGGCCCGAAAGCGTAATGTACGCATCCCAACCCAAGTCGAGCAGCCAATCCGGCATCTGGTAGGTCGGGCGACCCGTGGCGATTACGCACGCGATCCCCTGCTCGCGAAAGCTGTCGAGCACCTGCTGCGCCGTCGCCGGAATCCGGTGGGTCTTAAAGCTCAGCAGCGTGCCGTCGATATCGAAAAACGCGGCTTTGATCATTCTCGCCTACTCCTCGCCCTCGAGCTTTTCGCTCGCCTCGAGCCACGCCATCTCCAGCTCGTCCATGGCAGCGTGAGCCTCGTCGATCTTTGCCTGCTGCTCGCCGAGCGCCGTGTAGTTGGTGGGATCGACTTGGGCCATGGCGGCCTCGGCCTCCTCAACGCGGGTGCGCTGCGTCTCCATCTTGCGCTCGAGCGAGCTCACCTCGCGGCGGAGCT
>CALINZ010000266.1 GCA_938045085.1 uncultured Collinsella sp.
ACATCAGCTCGCTTGCCTTCGAGAATCGTGCCACCCTCGGTGCTGGCGTCCATGCCTATCTTGACGCCCTCCAGAATGAGCTCATCGAGCAGAACAAGGAAGTTGACGCCGCCATGCTGGCCGAAACGACCACCGAGGGCCGCACTGCCCTAGCCAACAAGGCCGGCAAGGCTGCCACCGAGAACACCTACAAGAAGTGCAAGGCCCTGCTCCAGGAGATGCGCGCCTATCAGAAGGCCGGAAACTTCGAACAGCCCTTCACCCCAAGCGATCTGAACACCGAGACCAAGGGCCTCAAGGTGTCCATCACCTACGCCCAGGACGCTCTTGCCACCGACCCGGTCACCCCGGATCAACCCGGCACCCCCGAGCAGCCTGGTACTCCTGAGCAGCCCGGTACCCCCGAGCAGCCCGGTACCCCCGAGCAGCCCGCTAAGCCCGAGCAGCCAGACGCCAAGCCTGAGAAGCCTAGCAAGTCCGACACCACGACCACGGTAACCACTAACAAGACGAACACCAAGGGCGGCCTGCCCACCACTGGCGATCGTTTTGATGGCCGCATGGTGGCCGCATTCGCCATCGCTGGCGTTGCCATCATCTCCGCGGGCGGTTACTTCCTCTACCGTCGCAATAAGGAGTAACGTCTTAGCTGAGCGGACAAGGCAGCAATGGCAGCCTCGCCCGCTCAACCCGCTCTTTTGACCGGCGGGAAACCCGCCTGAAATCTTTTCAAAAAAGATTTCCCCGCACACACTTCGCTGTGCTATAGTGCAGCGCAACAGCAACTAGGTGCGACCGCGCCATGGCATCACGAAAGGAGCCACCGACATGAAGAACACGATGACGTCTCTCAACAACTGGTGGTGGCGTGATGCGAATACGATCGGTCGACAGTGAGTCCCTCACGCCTGTTTTTGCGCTCTAGGTGATTGGAAGGCCTCCGGTTTCGACCGGGGGCCTTTTTCTATCTCGAGCCCGATCGCATTCGCATCACGCGCCTCCGCTTTTCTCTTGCACTCCCATTCCGAAAGGATTTTCACCATGTCTCAGAACACCACCGCCACCCAGCCCCGCACCGTCCAGACCGCCGACCGCGGCAAACTCGATGTCCGCGCCCTCGTCTTACTCGCCATCCTGCTTGCCGCCGGCTTTATCCTCAACTTCACCGTCGGTAAGGCCATCTCGGGCATCTCGGGCGGCATGATCAGCCCCGAGTTCATCATCTCGGCCTTCTGCCTCACCATCTTGGTCGTGCGCCCCAACATCGGTCAGGCGCTCATCATCGGCCTCATCTCTGCCGCCGTGATCCAGATCACCACCACTTCGCCGTTCGTCGATTTTGCCGCCGAGGGCATCGCCGCCATGCTCATGGCCGGCATCGTCAACGCCGCCGGCAAGAACGGTCAGGTCAAGCCCGCCATCGCCATTGTCGCAACCTTCCTGACCACCTTTGTCTCCGGCGTCATCTTCATGATCATCAAGATGGCCATGCTCGGCGTGGTCGGCGAGCTCGCCGCCGCCATGCTGCCCGTCGTTGCCATGACCGCCGTCTTTAACGCCATTCTGGTCGGCGCCCTCTATCTGCCCATCCAGAAGGCCCTGAAGCTCAACTAACCCGCTCGGCTTTACGAGCCACCCCATCTTGGCGTTCATTCGTCGCTCGCGTACCCAAGTACGCTTCGCTCCTCTTTCACGCCAACCTGAGGCCCCTCGTAAAGCCGTCTCCGTGCTTCACCACCAAAGACTGTCCCAAACGGCTAGCTCTTGGGGACGTTCTTAAACGACTAGTCATTTAAGAACGTCCCCAATGACTATGAAAGGTATCCATGGAAACGATCATCAACGTCGACGATGTCTCGTTCTCCTATGGCACGCAGACCGAGCAGGCGCTCAGCCACATCTCGCTCAGCGTGAACAAGGGAGATTTCATCGGCATCATCGGGCCCTCGGGCGCCGGCAAGTCCACGCTTGCCGCCTGTCTGTCGGGTGCCGTGCCCCACCACTACACCGGCACGTTCTTTGGGTCCGTCATGGTTGACGGCCACGACACCTGCGAAGTCTCGCTCACCGACGTCTCGCAAATCGTCGGCAGTGTGCTGCAGGATATCGACACGCAGATGGTCGCCTCGGTCGTCGAGGACGAGATGCTCTTTGGCCTCGAGAACTTTGGCGTTCCCCACAACCAGATCGAGCAGCGCGTGAGCGAAACGCTCGAGACCGTCGGCATCAGCGACCTGCGCGACCGCGAGATCGCCACGCTCTCGGGCGGACAGAAGCAGCGGGTAGCCATCGCCGCCATCCTCGCCATGCGCCCGCGCGTCATGGTTCTCGACGAGCCCACCGCGGCACTCGACCCCGCCAGCTCCACGTTGGTTTTCGAGACGCTGCGTGAGGCAAACCGCGCACTTGGAATCACCATCGTCGTCGTTGAGCAAAAGGTCGCCCTGCTCTCGGAGTACTGCAACCGCGTGCTCGTGCTCAACCATGGCGAAATCGCGCTGCAGGGCGAGCCACACGAGGTCTTCGCGCATACCGACGAGCTCCGTGCCATCGGCGTCGACTGCCCTCGCGTCACGCGTATCTTCAATAGCCTCGAGGCCGATGGCCTGGTAAGCGGTACCCCCTGCTTGGATGTCGATGAGGCCGAGTGCCTGATTTCGGGCATCGTCGACCCCGCACGCGCGGCTATCGAAGCCCAGGCGCCCGCCGGTTCCCCGCATGCACCGTCGTTGCGCCCTCATGCCAAGGACGCCGAACCCG
>CALINZ010000267.1 GCA_938045085.1 uncultured Collinsella sp.
TGCACCTGCTGGGCGATGCGGTCCTGGTTTGCCAGGTAAAGCTTGCGCTGCTCGCCGGTGAGCTGCGCCATGACCGTATCCTCGATCTTCTCGGGCAGGTCGGCCACCACGTCTTCCTTGACACGGCGCAGCACAAACGGCGACACGAGCGCTTGCAGGCGGGCGGCACTGTCGCCCTCGGCATGCTCGACCGGGCTTTCGAAGCGCTTTGCAAACGATTCACGCGTGCCCAGCAGGCCCGGCATCAAAAAGTCGAAGATGCTCCAGAGCTCGGATAGGCGGTTTTCGATGGGCGTGCCCGTCAGGGCAAAGCGCACGCCGGCCGGCAGGCGCTTGGTGGCACGTGCCACCTGGGTGAGTGGGTTTTTAATGTACTGGGCCTCGTCGAGCACCACGCGGGCAAAATCCTGCCCGGCGTACTCATCGATATCGCGGCGCATAAGGTCATACGACGTCACGACCACGTTATGCTCAGCCGCGCCGGCAATCTGCACGCGACGCTGCGCCTTGGCGCCCACGATTGCGCAAACATCGAGCGAGGGCGCAAAGCGCTCCAGCTCGGCAGTCCAGTTGTACACGAGTGAGGCCGGGCATACCACGAGCGTGGGCTTGGTGTCCCCCGCCTCCACGCGCGCCAGGATATGCGCGATCATCTGGAGCGTTTTGCCCAGGCCCATGTCGTCGGCCAAGATGCCGCCAAGGCCCAGGTGTTCGAGCGAGCCGAGCCACTGGTATCCGTCGACCTGGTAGCCGCGCAGTGTGGCCTTGAGCGAGACCGGCACCGTAAAGTCCATCTTGCCGAGCGTGTCCAGGCGCTCGACGGTACGGCGGAACGCAGCGTCGCGATCGGCCTCGAGCGCGGGCGTGCGCGCGAGCATGCTATCGACGAACAGGGTGCTCGACGCGGGAAGCGACACGCCGTCGAACAGGTCGACAGCATCGACCCCCAGATCCTCGGCAAGGCCAAACGCGGCTCGGGCGCCCTCGTCCAGGCGAACGATGTCGCCGGACGTAAGGCGCGCAAACGTTTGATGACGCTTGTACGAATCGAGATAGACGGCAAGGTCCGCGGCCGAAAGCCCGCTCGCGCCCAGCTCGACATCGAGCAGGTTGCTCTTGACGGTCGCACGAACCGAGAGCTTGGGCGCAGGGCGGACCGAGATCTGGCGCAGACGGTCGCTGAGCATGACCTCACCCAGCTCGGACAGGGCAGACAGACCCTCGGTCAGCAGGCAGAACAAGCTCTCGTCATCGCGCTCCTCAAACGCCAGACCGCCCTCGTAGAAATCGAAGTACAGGGCCGCCATGTCCATAACGCGAAACTCCGCCACCTCGTCGCGGGGCGGCACGCCGGGGCGTTGCTCTTCGAAGGGACTGCCCGGAGCGCCCAGGCTAAAGAGATCTGCCGACCAGTCGCCGTAGGTAACCGTAATTTTGCAGGTCACGAGCCCATCGTCGACGCCGATCGCCATAGCAAAGCTCGGCTCGGGTGCCACGGCATCGAGCGCGGCGGGCGCGGTGAGGTCGGTGTAGTCGCGCAAAATGGGCAGCGCCATGCGGCAGAACTCACCCACCTGCTCGGCAGCGATATGGACCGGCGTGCGACAGGGCAGCAAGCGCGATAGGAACGGCGCCGCATGCTGGGCAAACGCCACATCGGCGCGGCGCGCACGGCGGGTGTCGACCAGATAGGCAACGTCGCCCGAAGCAAAGCAGTATGCATCGGCCGGCAGGCGCAGATCGTAGCTGCCACCAGCCGCCGGCGCGATTTTGGCGGCAAGGAGCGGCGGGCGCTTAGACAGAGCCTCGTCCTCCCCTTCCGGAGGCATCTCAACCGCCACGTCATAGGCGCGATGCGTCGTCGTCCCCCGCGACCAAGCGGGCTCAAAGGAGATGGTCTGGCCGCGCAGCAGGTCCAGCACATATACGATGCTATGCTCGGACAGCGGTAACTGACGCTCGGCGACAAAACCGCTGCGGGCAAAGTCGTACGACGCCGAACGCGAGCTTGTGATGTCATCGAGATAGGCAACTGTCGTCACAACAAGGTTGAGCAGCTTTGTCGACACGTCTTCGAAGGCTTCGGGCGTATGGGCAAACGTGAGCTTCTTGCCGTACGAGAAGGTGCCGCCTCGGACATAGGCGTCGGCCATGCCGTCGATATCCTTGACCACGTAGGACACCGAACCGCAGCGAATGCGGAACTCGAGCGCCCAGCTAAAGCGGTCGGCGAACAGCGGATTGTAGTACGGCACCAGCGAGGGCTCCAACACCGCCTTGGGGGCATCGGGATCCACACTGCTGGCGAGCTTGCGGCGCATGCTCGCCAGCTCATCCATGCGCGCGTCCGAAAGATCGGAGAGCGCCGCCATGAGGCTGGGACTCGTGGGGACGGGCGCCGGAAAGGGAAAGTTGGGATTGACGGCGCTTTGGGCGCGGTGCGCGCGGGCTGTTTCGGCTGCGCCGTAAACGTGCGGACCGGCGTGCGCAAACCTTCGACGGGCTCGGCGCCGCTGGCATCCAAATACGCCAGAGCCGTGGCAATAGCGTGCTTGCACATACCGGGGTAACGATAGGCGGCGGGGCAATCGCAGTCGTAGTCGATCACCTCGTGCTCGTCCATGTCGAGCGCCACGTGCGTCTTG
>CALINZ010000268.1 GCA_938045085.1 uncultured Collinsella sp.
AATATCGGAGTCAACGTTTTCGATAAAATGCGGATCAAAGGCACGCAGTTCATCAAGAGAATCGAATTCGTTGATCTCGCCCTCAGGATACTTCTTGATAACCATATCGAGCTCCTTGATGTGCTCGATATATAGATCTTCCCAAAGCTTGTCCGTTGTTTCGGGCTTGTTATATTCCATTTCGAGAATCTGCTTAAATGCAAGCGAGAAGGCTTTATCAAAGTAGACATGTCCGAGCATATACTAAGCATCGGAACCGCCAATCGTAACATTGGTGATTCTGTCCATTGCTCCGGTTTGAATGCACCATTCTTTGGTGGCGCCTTTAGCATATTGAGCAGAATAAAATGCTTTCCAAACGTATGCTTCAAACGGATTGTTTAGAAGGTAATCATCGCTTGAACAAATATAGGTGTTGCCAAGCCGCTCTTTTACGCACATAAGCGATGCGTGGTTATTTTTGGATGCATATTCGTTGTTGACGACAATCGAAACGCCGAACTTGCTTTCGAGATAGAAGAAATACTCTTTTTTATAGCCGACAACGACGGTGATATTGCTGATACCTGCGTCTTGCAGCTGCCTAATCTGACGTTCGATGAGAATCTCACCACGTACCTTTAAAAGGCCTTTGGGCTTTTCATACGAAATGGGAGCAAAGCGGCTCGAAAGCCCCGCAGCCAATATCACTGCGTTTTCAACCTTATAGGGGTGAAGTACTTCGTAACCGCTGTCGGTTAGGCTGTCCGATTCGAGAAGGCCTTCATTCGTAAGCTCTTTATTTGCTGCGTTTACCGATCCAAGTGAGAGACCAGTGCGCTCGGCAACTTCTCGCTGGCTGGCATATGGGTTCTTTAGGTATTCGTACAGAACAGTAAAGTTACGCTTGGTCAGTTCCACTGCAGGCCTCCAATTAAGATGTTCATTGCTTAGGGAAAGAATAGAATGATTGAACGTTATGTTCAATTTAATTTATTTATCTACATAGACTGAACAAACAGTAACGAAAATCAATCCTAGAATGTGGATTAAAATAAATAAATGAGATATCTGGGAGGGTCGCTTATGTATCGATTCGAAAAGAAGGCCACGCTTGTTTGTGCTGCTGCGTCATTAATCACTGCTTGCTGCTTGCCCCTGAGTGCGAATGTCGCGTTTGCACAGGATTCCGTTGAGGCTCAGAGTATTGAGTCAAAAGCGGATTTTTCTTCTGTGGTTTCCGATGATTTGCAACCTGATAATTCTTCCGTCATAAAAGATGGCTGGCAACGAGACGAGTCGTCTGGAGTTTGGTATTACGGAAAAAACGGTAAACACCAAACTGGCTGGCTGCAAAGCGGGGGCTATTGGTATTGGCTTGATCCAGCCAATGATGGTGCAATGCAGACAGGTTATTTCAATGTGACCGATGCTGGCGGATCGACTGCTTCGTTTTATGCGAATGACGGCAATGCCGCAACGCCTTTTGGCGCGCTATATCAGAACTGCTGGCTACGTAACTCAGATGGAAATTGGTTTTATGCCAATGCTGGAGGCGATTTAGCTGCTGGTTGGTTTTACCAAAATGGCACATGGTATTACCTGGATCCTGCCACCCATATAATGCAGGTTGGTTTTGTCGACCTCGGGAGCGGGAAATACTATTTAGATGCCACTGGTGCTATGAAAACCGGCTGGATTCTCGTTGACGGGAATTGGTACTGGGCTTATTCATCGGGTGCCCTTGCTTCGTCATGGCAAACGATAGGTGGGGCTCGCTATTATTTTGACCCACAGACGTTCATCATGTTTAAGGGTCGTCAAAAGATTAATGGAAGAACCTACATTTTTGGTGACTATGGCCTCGCAAATGGATGGTACAAAGACGGAGCAGATTGGTATTACTGCTCTAACGGTATTGCGGCCACTGGCTGGAAACTCGTTAACGGCGCTTGGTATTATCTCGACCCAGCTTCCGACGGTAAAATGTCCGTTGGATATTTAGACCTTGGTAGCGCAGCATATTATTTGAACTCTAATGGGGCTATGGCTGTTGGCTAGGCTCAGTCCGAGGACGGCTGGTATCTAGCCTCTCAATCTGGTGCGCTTGTTTCTGACTGGTATAAAGAGGGCGCGAGCTGGTATTACCTGGACCCTGTTAGCCATCTCATGAAAACGGGCTTATTTGAGGTGAGCGGCAACGATTGTTTTGCAAACCAGAGCGGTAGGCTTGTGGTTTCAAGCTGGGTTACCGTTAATGATGGCGTTGAAAGATATGCCGATGATAATGGATATCTTTGCAAGGATGTGATTCGCGAAAACGGCGCTATTCTAAAAACCGCTGGAGCTGATGGTTGGCAGGTTGCGTCCGGCTGGGTTAATGTCGCAAATCTAAGGTTTTACGCTGAGCCCGGAACGGGTGCCATTCATCTTGGATGGCTGCAGATTGACGGCGATTGGTATTGGCTTGATGCCAATTCTGGCGTGATGAAGACCGGATGGGTTTTTACTGGTGGTTCATGGTATTACCTAAACGCTGACGGAAAAATGGCAACTGGTTGGAAATGCCTGAATGGAACATGGTATTACCTTGAGTCCAATGGCAGCATGCATGTTGGCTGGCTTAAAGATTCGGGTAAGTGGTATTGGCTAGACGGCAGCGGTGCTATGGCGACGGGCGCAAGAACCATCGATGGCGTTCGTCGAGTTTTCTGGAGCGATGGTCAGTGCGACAAAGTTGGCTGGCAAAATCCATCTCAGTATCCTCAGGTCAGTTCTTGGACTGTTCGGCTGCCTAGCTATTGCACTGGATACTTTACCTATGTGACCCCTTCTCGCATTTCTGTCGAAGCAACGCGGGAAGATTGCGTGAACGCCTTTATCCAGCGCGCCTATGAGTATATTGGTACGCAATATATTGAGCCTTGGTCTACCGCTCCCGGTGGAGCTGTTGATTGCTCTGGTTTTGTCTTGCAGTGCCTTTATGCTACTGGCATGGATATGGGTGTTTACAACCCTTATAACCATCGCTGGGATCCAAGCCAAACCTATAATTCCATGAATTGGTATCGAAGCAATATCTTTATGCCCGTGAGCACGAGCTCGATTCAACGCGGCGATGTGATTTATTACCGCGGTCATATTGCAATTGCACTTGGCGGCGGCTTGATGATTGATTCCTGGCCTCATCAAGGTGTCGGAATTCATCCTATTAGCGCAAGGGGAAATGTAATCGGCGCAGCTCGTCCGTTTATTTAATAGATTCCCTGCAAGACAGTCGGTACCGGTTGGGGGCCTGAAATGAATGCTCGGATTGATCATCGAATTTGCTGGCGAGTAATTGGCTTGATGCTATTTTCCGCCTTACTCTCAGTTACGGCCCCCGCATTTTCTTGCACTGCTTATGCCGTGGAAGAGGGGGCGGATAACGGTGTCGTAGAGCGCGACTCGACAGGAGGGCCGGGAGCATTTGTCGGTGGCGGTTGCTCTCAAGATTCCAGCGATTGTGCCGGCAAAACAACGGAAGATTCGAGTCTACAGGTTGTCGAAAGCCATGACCCGTCGACTACAGAACAACTATCTGGATGGCAATGGAGCGGTTTGTCCTGGTATTACTATCTAGATGGCTGTCGTTTGACCGGAATGCAGAATATTGACGACTCGTTGTACTACTTGGACCCCGCTCGTGACGGTGCAATGAGATGCGGCTGGATTTTTACTGAAAATAAGTGGTATTACGCGGGTCCGTCAGGCGCTTTGGCAAGTGGCTGGCAGTTTATTGGAGACCAATGGTACTGGTTTGACTCCCTTAACAGCTGTTCTATGGCTACTGGTCGACGTGTTATTGATGGGCACCCTTATCTTCTTGGAACCTATGGACTGATTAATGGATGGTGCCTTGATAACGGTTTATGGTATTGGGGTAGCAATGGTGAAGTCTTAACCGGCTGGTTTCAAACTGGCAATAACTGGTATTGGCTTGATCCCGCCAATGATGGTGTTATGTCTAGAGGAATCGTTTCTGTTGGTTCGTCTCGTTATTATTTATTGGATTCCGGCGCAATGGCTGTTGGTTGGGCGTTTGATGGGACGGACTGGTATTACGCTGACGGTTCCGGCGCACTTGCATCGGGCTGGCGTTCGGTGAACGGCGCTTGGTATTGGCTCGATGTCGCAAATAACAATAGAATGGTTACCGGCTTTTTTGCCATCGGATCCAATCGGTATCATTTTTCTTCAACGGGAGCGCTGTCACTCGGCTGGTTTATGAGCGATGGAGACTGGTATTACGCTGAGCCTTCTCATGCGTCGGGCATTATAAAGACTGGATGGCTGAAGGACGGTAGTCAATACTATTATCTCGATCCTGCCGCCGACGGTAAAATGCTGCTTGGTCATTTTTCTGTAAATGGGAAAAGCTATTACGCAAAAGCTTCAGGCGCTGTTGCTTGTCGTGAATGGGTAGATGTCCAGGACTCGGTTCAGGATGAGCCATCTAAGGCTTTTGCTGGTTCTGATTGCTCATTGTGTGGAGCATTGCGTAATGGAAAACTGTTTGCATCAAACGGCGATGGCGAATTGATCGAAGCTCACGGGTTTGTGATGCTTGGAGGCTGTAAGTTCTATGCTGATCCAACCGATGGCTCCCCCTGCGTTGGATGGAAGAGCGTTAACGGAAAATGGTACTTCTTTGATGAGACCGCTGGCTATGCACGATCTGGCTGGCTGTACAAGGATGGCTCCTGGTTCTATTTGGACCCATCTACCTACGTTATGAAAACCGGCTGGGTTGCCGTTAACGGATCTTGGTATTACTTGAATTCGTCTGGTTATATGCAAACAGGGTGGCTTAACCTGGGGGGTACCTGGTATTGGCTTGACGCTAGTGGCGCCATGGCTACTGGCTGGCGCGTTGTGGACGGATCCTGGAATTACTTCATGACCAACGGCGCGTGGGTGTCAGACTACATGGATGCTAGGGCTCAAAGTTATTCAAGCAATACAAATTGGCTGATACTTGTCGATACGTCACGTTGCGTTACGAGTGTTTACACTGGGTCATGGAATAATTGGTCCTTAAACCGTCGATATGTATGCTCGACGGGTAAAGCCAGCACACCTACGGTGATAGGGGAGTATCAAGTCTACGGTAACGGATACTCCTTTGGGCATGGATATACTTGCTATTACTACACGCAGTTCTATGGTGATTACCTATTCCATTCCTCACCCTACTATGTTAACAGCAATCGCGTGATGGATCCCACAATGGGGGTCCCATCCTCTGCCGGATGCGTGCGTCTTGAGATTCAGAACGCAAAATGGATTTACGATAATATTCCTTATGGAACAAAGGTTGTTACGTATTAACAAAGAGTATTAATTAGATTGATAAAAGGGTATTTATGTCGATAGGGTAACTAATGATACATTTGATACGCGGCATTTACGCGATTGTTTGTTGCTTTGGACTATAGATATTATTTTGTCTAGAGTAAATACAATGTGTCTCAATGGTGCGCGTTGTTAATTTGGGTAAGAGGATCACTTGAAAGAAAAGTCACTTAGGTCAAACATGCTATGGAACTCTATCGGTTCTTTATACTATTCAGCTTGCCAATGGCTTATAACCGTTGCTGTAGCGAGGCTTTCTAGTACCTACGGAGCTGCCGGAGTGCTTGCAGTGGCAATGTCGGTGTCAAATATTTTTTCGCAAATTGGGCTATTTAGAATTAGATCATACCAAGTGTCTGACATTCATGAAAAGGTGTCGGCAAGGCAATATGTTGGTTTTAGAATTGTTACCATCGCCTTGGGCCTTATAATTACATTGATATATATGTGCTTCACTTGTTCAAGAGATAGTTATATTGCTATATCGCTCTACCTTGTCTTTCGAGCCGGAGACGTTTTTATTGACGTCTTGCACGGGGTTGATCAACAGCATCAAAGGATGGACTACTGTGGTATCTCGATGATTATTCGAGCTACTCTATTTCTCGTTGCCTTTATCATTGGATTGGGATACTTCGATAGCCTAGAAATTGCATTGTTTGGCATGGTGATCGCCACCTATCCTGTGATTATCTATGACTATGAAATTTCATCTCGATTTACGGACGTTAGGCCTTCTTTTAATCTTTCGACTAGTAAACATTTATTTCTCTCATGCCTGCCCGCCGTCGTTGGCATGTCTCTCTGTTCGGTGGTCGTTACCTATTCCCGTCAGTTTTTGGGGGAGTGTTACGGTTCCTCATCGCTTGGCATTTATGCGACTGTTTGTACGCCGATCGTGATCATTCAAGCTTGTGCTTCCTATGTTTATGCCCCTCTTCTGGGGTCTTTTGCCGAACGATTTGAGGCTAAAGACGCTTCGGGGTTTTTCCGTCTTGTTTTTACCGTTGCTTTGTCTATGTTTGCCTTGTTTGCGGTGTGTGCTGGCGTTTTCGTTTTCTTTGGGAAGGATTTGCTCCGCATGGTTTTCGGAGGCACAATCTCTCGCTATGATTATTTAATTTATGCAGGCCTATTTAGCTCTGCCTTTACAGCATTAGTAGCATTTTTAAGTGACCTTCTAATTAGTATTCGTGATATGTCTGGTTGCTTTATTGGAAATGCCATCGGTTGTTTGGTCTCGTTCCCTTTGTCTTGGGTTTTGATTCCGCAAATGGGATTAAATGGTGCCAGCTATGTAGTTATTATTAGCTATTTTGTGACCTGTACAATCTTACTTGGCTTTCTCTATAGATCTATTCGCAAGAGCACTGCTGACACTCAAGATGATTAGTTGGAATGGGTTTTCTAAGATGAATGATTCCGAGGCATTGTTGCACTTACAGGCGGCTGAACTTAAAATTTTGGATGCCATTGCGTCATTATGCTTCAAATTCAATATTAATTGGTGGCTCGACGGGGGATCCTGCCTTGGGGCTATGCGACATGGTGGTTTTATTCCTTGGGATGATGACATTGATATCGGCATGATGCGTTCCGATTATGAGCGTTTTTGTGAACTTGCGCCCAGGGAGCTTCAGTCTGGTTTTTCCCTTCATAACTCACAAAATACAGACTCTTATGCGGCTATGTTTTCGAAAGTTTACATGGACGGAACTAGGTTTGAAAATCAAGAAGGACGAGATGCCGGGTCTGCGATGGGTATTTTCGTGGATATATTCCCTTACGATAATTTGTATGTTGATGCTAAATTGCGTGCCCGACAGATAAAAACCGCTTCCTCCGCTCAACGGCATTCCTATCTATACCATTCCGGTAGTATCTCTGTTCCACATAGGGGTATGCTTGGTGAAATAGAAAAGGTTGGCTGTGCCTTGCTTCATGGTATTGAAAGGATGCGTTGCAAGGACCCTCGTCGATATCAGAATAAATTCGATAGCGCAGTTGGCGATGATAACGTTGGACAGATTGGTGATGAGTGCCTGACGCTTGCGTGGCCTAATATGGCTCCCATTTCAGTTGATGATATTCTTCCGACTTCGCGGGCAAAGTTTGAAGGCAGATCGTACCCCGTTCCGAAATCCACGGAGATCTACCTTACGACAATGTATGGTGACTGGAGGAGTATCCCGGCACCCGAGGATCGCCATACGCACTTACCTCTATTAATTGATTTTGGTGATGGTCATATTTGGGAGTCTGGCAATTAAGATGGCGTATACGTATGTGATTTTTTCGGCTCAATATCCGCCCCATATGGGCGGGATTGAGAGCTTTACGCGTAATATGGCATTTGCGCTTGCGGGAAAAGGCGCATCGGTAATCGTTGTTACGAATGATACCAATTCAATTGGACCGGGTATCGAAGGCGATTCTCATGTTAGGGTCCTTCGCTTATTTTGTTTTCCATTTGTTGATGGTCGCTTTCCAGTCGCCAAGCATAATAAGAAAAATCGCAATTTATGGAATTGGCTTGAAGCCCAAGATGTTGACGGTGTTTTGATAAATGCGCGGTTTTATCTACATTCAATTATGGGTATGAAATATGCGCGAAGAAAAGGTTTGACGCCCATCGTTCTCGATCACGGGTCGGCTCATCTTTCATTTAGCAGTTCGTTCCTCGACCCTTTCGTGCGTATTTATGAGCATGCTATTACTTTATGGGGAAAAAGATATAAACCGGCATACTATGGTGTATCTGAAAAAAGCGCTGAATGGCTTCGTCATTTTAGGATTACTGCCAAAGGCGTTATCCCTAATGCAATCGATGCTAAGAGATATCGTGATATGGCTTCAGGTCGCAATTTTAGAGATGAGCTTGGATTAAGTGAAGACCAGCTTTTAGTTTCTTATGTCGGCCGGTTTATTCCGGAAAAAGGTATCAAGTCAATCATTGACGCCTCGAAAAGCCAACGACTTATTGATCTTGGGGTTCATTTCGTCTTGGCGGGTGATGGGCCAATGTCTTCTGCGGTTGAGCTCGCCCAGGGAGGGTCGCTTCACTGGGTGGGACGCCTGTCTGCATCTGATGTCTCCGCGCTTCTTCAACAGTCAAATTTGCTTTGTCTTCCGACTCGTTCCGAGGGTTTTTCAACAATACTGCTGGAAGCTGCTGCATGCGGATGTCCTGCCGTCGTTACTGACGTTGGGGGAGCGCGGGAGCTTATTCCGAATAGCGAATATGGGACAATTATTGAATCGATGAGTGCTACAACTGTTGAGGCGGCTGTGTATTTGATGGCCTCTCAGCGGTCAGTATTATGCAAACAATCAAAATCAATTCAGGAATTGGTTGAGCTTGGGCATGCATGGGCTAATTCAGCAGAAAAGCTCTGCTCTGCTTTCGCCAAGGCTAAAGACTAGCCGTTTTGCTACCTTTTTGTGTGCCTACGACGTCTCTCGCATCGAGTCGGTTGTGGGATATTGACCTTGCGGCGAGCGGGTTCTCGATGAGGTTCGGCGTGGGCTCTGCTGAGATTCTCGTCAATTGTATTATAGATGCATTTGAAGACCTACATGCTACGCCTCGGCTGTATTGATTCATAGTTCGGTAGTCTCTATTTATAAACCTATAGTGTTTAAAGTTTATAATATCCAAGCCTATACTTTGAGTGTAACTTCGATTACTAAACTTCTGTTAAGGATTGTTATGAATAATAGCCCTAGCGTTTTGGTTATAATTCCAGCTTATAACGAAGAGGCTAATATACTTCGCACGGTTCAGTCAGTGATGCAATTTGGCTATGACTATCTTGTGGTCAATGACGGGTCTACGGATAAGACTCTCCAGATATGCATAGAGAATCACCTTAATGTGCTTGATTTGCCTCAGAATCTGGGCATTGGTGGTGCAGTTCAGGCTGGTCATAAATATGCTCGACAGTTTAGCTATGATATCGACGTTCAAGTGGATGGCGATGGTCAACACGATCCAAAATACATCGGCACACTTATTGAAGAGATTCAAGCCGGCTCCGATATTGTTGTCGGGTCTAGATTTTTAATACCGACAGCCGGATTTCAGTCCTCTTTTTTAAGGCGAATTGGCATAACTTGGTTTTCAAATGTAATCAGATTGGTTTCTCGCCGGAGAATTACAGACCCGACTTCAGGTTTTAGGGCTTGCAATAAAAAGGCGATTGAGCTTTTTTGCAATAAGTATCCTTCTGACTATCCCGAGCCTGATTCTATTGTCTATGCACTCGCTCAGGGATTAGACGTAACAGAGGTTTCCGTTGTCATGAGGGAACGCCAGGGAGGCACTTCTTCTATTTCTGGTTTATCTAGCGTCTACTACATGATTAAGGTTACTTTAGCTATTTTTATATCCGCTTTCTCAAAATAGGAGTCGATAATGTCTGTATCATTACGGATTACCATAATAGTCGCTTGCTTGCTATTGGCTCTTTATGTCATTCGCCTCGTATTGACCGATAAGCTTCAATTACGCTACTCCCTTTTATGGTTAGCTCTGGTTGTCACTCTTTTGATTTGTAGTTTTTTCCCTATCCCGGTATGTTGGCTTTCTTCCTTTTTTGGCTTTGTTACGTCCTCTAATTTTATTTTCGTCGCTGGTTTTATTTTCGTGATTTTAATCCTGCTGTCCTTGTCTGTGACCGTTAGTAGACAGGCGCTTGCGATTAAAAATCTGACTCAAAAAATAGCTTTGCTTGAAAAGAAAAGCAGTTCCAGGTAGTTTTTGTATCTGTGCAGGGGATTAGGGATTGTCTCTATAGAGGCCCGACGTTCTGTCGTGTTGTGGATTTGCTGAACGGTCGGTTCAGAATCAGACTTATTTTTCACCATCTGGGCCCTGCTGCTTAGAGACTAACGAATGTGAGATTGCGGTATGGACGGACATCTTCGGAGCCGAGATGCCGCAAATTTAACTATTTTTTTTGAATGGCAGTCTCCTGTTTGCTTTTTAAGACCTATTTTAGCCACTTCTATTTCGCAATATAGATTTTGATTTCAAAGGATTCCCATGACAAGTTCTGTAAGATATAAGCCTGCATTCATTGTGTTCGCCTTTTTTTTCGCTGTCTATTCAGTTTTCTGGTACCTGAATAATCCTAGATTACTTGTTCTGCTTACGATTGCGATATCCGTAATTTTAATTCTTACACTCGGCAGCGTATTTGCTCGTGAAAGTGACCGGCTTAAAAGTGATTGGGTATTCCTCGCTCTACTTCTATCATTCTCAATTATTTTTTGCTTTATATTCCCCCCCTTCACTGTTCCGGATGAGGGCCATCATTTCTTTTCAACTTATTGGTTGGTCGACAGTCTTCCATTTAACGGCCGAGTAATAGATGGCGATACTTTTTTGGTGCGAGATATCGACCTTTCTCTTTATAAGGGCCCGTTGACATCAAATGCGATCAGTTCCGCTTCATTTAACTCGATATTTCAAAATTTTTCGATATTTGGAAACGGAAGACTCGTTCCTTTCAGTGATTTTTCTTTTAGCATCGGTAGCGAGAACGTTATTGCAAAAATTGGGTCTGTTGTTGGTTTGCAGATGGGATTGCTTCTCGGACTCGGTGCTTTCCCTGTGTTTTATATGGGACGAATTGGCTCTGCCCTTTATTTTTGCTTTTGTGCTTTCTGCGCATATCGGATTGCGCCTAAGGGAAAGTCAATCATAGCGTTTGTTTCATTACTACCAATGACGCTTCATTTAGCTGCTTCATACTCCTATGATTCGGGAATTATTGCATATTCGCTCATACTATTCGCTTGTTTGATGCGTGGGTTTTTCGGTGAACAGCGATCGGTGGGATATAAAGAAATAATCTTCTATTTAGTCATCTCTGCTTTTTTGGCTCCGTGTAAGGTTATTTATTCCGGGCTGGTATTGCTTGGACTGTTTGTACCCCTTTCGAAATTCCAAGATGAGAGAACCGGACGTTGCGGCAAATTAATATTAGCCCTTACCGTCGTAGTTTCCGTCTTAGCGCTTCGCATAGTGTCAATGAGCAGATTGATCTCTCAGCCTTCGGGTGTTACCCGTGGCATGGAGGCTGCGCAATATTACACTCTCAACGATATTATTTTGCATCCGAGAAATAGTTTTCTGGTTTTCTTTAGGACCTTAGATTCATTAGGAGATTTTTATTGGGAAACAACTTTGGGCTATTCCCTTGGTTGGTTTCAGGAAAACCTGCGTTTTCCAGTCTTCTATATGATTCCGTATTTGTTGTTTGGCTTTATCTGCTGCCTTGATTCTGAGGATGAGCCTTCATTCCTCAGTCCTTCTTGTTCCGCTCTATTCATTATTGCCTTTGTTTTGGCTGCACTCGGTTCTATCGCGTCTATGTGGCTGGGTTGGACGTTCAATTACGAAAAAGTAATTCAGGGTGTTCAGGGTCGATATTTTTTGCCTGCCCTACCTGCATTGTTATTTGGACTAAGAACTCGCTTATTTAGATTCAATTCATCATCAATTATCTTCATTACTTTAGGCATGTGTCTAATGAACTGTCTGTATCTCATTCGCTTTATTAGTGTTGCATCCTGTTTGTAGGTCTTCGCGTAATGCTCTCGGACTTTTTCTTTTATCTAACAGTGATGAGGTCCCTGCCTACCGAGACTCCTGTTGTGTGAGTGGGTTTGCCGACGCAAAGATCAGGCTTGCTGCCACGTCTCGCACGTCCGAAACTACCACTACTCGAGTTACATGCTCGTTGGCTCGATGGTCGATTTGCGTATCGCCAAGGGCAAGTAGGTAATTTTCTCCGCTATCGAGCGTGTGTCCATGCTTCTTAAGATTAGAAATGTAATTGCAGTTCCAAATGTGGTCGTATTGCCCATCATGTTCAGCTAGGCTGTTTGTGCTGAGAAGTATGCGGTGCATGTGCTAAGTTCACGGTCGCATAATTGTTCTAGGGAATGGTTTGTTATGGGAATTTACTATAGGGGTATATGTCGTGGTTTTGGCGCGGCTTATATTCCATTCAAATTGAAGCAAGGTGACAAGGAGCTTGCTTCCGTAAATGTGGTTACGGATACTGGAGCTTCTGTCCCATTTTCGCTTCACTATCATCAGGATAGTGAGATTGCCACAATCGCGGTACCGCTTCTCTCTTGTAAGGGTCTTAGGATTTCTGTAGCCGGAGCGGATAAATTCGATGCCTTTCTTTCCTTCGGTGCAATAAAATGGATTTCTCGTCTTAATTACAAAATCAATCCTTCTTTCACTGCTCGCTTTCGCAATATTGAATCCGATTCTTATTTTGGAAAAATTCATATTCGTTGTAATGTCGCAGTTGAAGCCTTCGAGAAGAATGAAATCATTCTCAAGGGTGTTATATGTTCCCCTAAGATCGATTCTTTAAAACGTGTCTATGTTACCGATGGTGATTCTGAAGTCCTTGAAAACTATCCCGTATATTTGGGCAAACCTTCACAAATTAAGTATCAAGGCTTTTATCGTTACGAGTCGTCCTTTTCTCTTAGGATTCCTAAGGGCGATAAAACGTTCTGCTTGGTTGCATCTGGGGATAATCTGCAGGGTTCCGGTTTTCTATCCTTGGACCCAGCTGCAGTTAAATATATGCTGGATTCAAGATCCCCTGCATTCTATAAATCCACCTATATTGATTCCTATGTTCATCTAGCGAGAATGAGGAAGCGTTCGCTTTCTTTCCTCCGTTCTCAAGATGTCCCCACAATCCAAAAAGGTGTGAAATTCAGCATTATTGTCCCCCTCTTCAATACCCCTGTCTCATTTTTCTGGGATATGGTTAATTCGGTTGAGGAGCAGGTTTATGAAAATTGGGAGTTAATTCTTGTAAACGCTAGCCCAAATAATGCCGCGCTTTCTGACGAGCTTGTTAAGCTGTCAGATTCAAGAGTTAAGGTTGTTACCTTAACTGAAAACAAGGGTATTGCTGAGAATACAAACGCCGGTATTGAGGCTGCTTCCGGCGACTACATTGTGTTCTTCGATCATGATGACACCCTTGATCGATTTGCTTTATATAGATATGCAGAACAGATTTCGGCTCATTTTGATACGGATGCTTTGTATTGCGACGAAGACTTCCTCAATGAGGCAGGCGACTATGTTGATCCTCACTACAAATGTGATTTCAATCTTGACCTGCTGCGCGTGCACAATTACATCACTCATTTGCTTTGCGTTCGTTCCACGCTGGTTAAAGAGCTAATGCTTCGTAAGGCTTTCGATGGGGCACAAGACTATGATTTCCTTCTTCGTCTTTCCGAGAGAACCCATAGCTTTTTCCATGTTCGCGAGGTTCTCTACCATTGGCGCATCAGCGATTCTTCCACTGCTAAGAGCGCTGGTAACAAAAATTATGCTGACGAGGCTGGCCGGCGTGCCTTGCAAGAGCATTTGGATAGATGCGGACTAAATGCCTCGGCAGAGCTGACCGATACTCCCTGCTTTTATCATGTTTCTTACGCTATAAATGATGAACCTCTTGTAAGTATTGTTATCCCTAACAAGGACAGTGTTGAAGTTCTCCGTAGATGTATTGAATCAATTGAAGGCAAGACATCTTATTCGAACTACGAGATCCTTATTATCGAAAATAATAGTGTCGAAAAAGAGACGTTCGAGTATTACGACAGCGTTTGTGCCGCTTTTGATAATGTTCGAGTTGCAACCTGGGAAGGCCCCTTTAATTATTCTGCTATTAATAACTACGGTGTCGGTATGACCAATGGGGAGTACCTTTTGTTCCTGAATAATGATACTGAAGTTATTGAGCCGAACTGGCTTTCTTCAATGCTTGGTTTCTGCCAACGCGATGATGTGGGTGTCGTTGGCGCAAAACTTCTCTACCCTGATAACACCGTTCAGCATGCTGGCGTTTTAATGATTTATTGCAACAGCGAGAACGAAATGGGCGGCCCCATTCACGTTTTCAATAATATTGACCGTGACGATCCTGGCTATATGCGCCGAGCTGTAATCTCTCAGGATCTTTCCGCTGTTACTGCTGCCTGTATGATGACGAAACGCTCTATATTCGAACAGCTGGACGGTTTTAATGAGAGTTTTGAAGTGGCCTTTAATGATGTCGATTACTGCCTAAGGGTTCGCTCTCTTGATCGATTGGTTGTGTTCGATGCCGACGCGCTTCTTTACCACTATGAGTCGTTTAGCCGTGGGTATGAAACCGGTGCAAAGAAGGCTCGTTTTATGCGCGAGCAGGGTAAATTGCGGACTGCATGGGCCGATTATTATGTAAATGGCGATCCCTATCATTGCCCAATGAGTACGCGTTAGCTTGCTTTGTCTGATGGGCCAATCCGTACGTATGCAACCTAGTGCGGATTTGCCATTGTTTAATGACGAAGTCAGGCAATACTTGATCTCATGGGCACTCTGTAAATTTAATCGTGTATGCGCTTATTCGGTTCATGGTTCTTGTACATAGTTCAAGCTTTTCAAATCCATTCATCTTAGAATGGAATTGAATTAAAACTATGTTTTGGAAGGCTTATCAGCTATGAAAGGCATCATCCTCGCCGGCGGGTCCGGCACGCGCCTGTACCCGCTCACGCTCGTGACCTCCAAGCAGCTGCTGCCGGTCTACGACAAGCCCATGATCTACTACCCGCTCAGCACCCTCATGCTGGCGGGCATCCGGGACATCCTGGTCATCTCCACGCCGACGGACCTGCCCAACTTCGAGCGCCTGCTCGGGGACGGCTCGCGCTACGGCGTGAGCCTCTCCTACGCCGAGCAGCCGAGCCCGGACGGCCTGGCCCAGGCCTTCACCATCGGCGAGGAGTTCATCGCCGGCGAGCCGTGCGCCCTGGTGCTGGGCGACAACATCTTCTACGGCAACGGCCTGTCGCGCCACCTGACGCGCGCCGTCCAGAACGCCGAGTCGGGCCGCGCCACGGTCTTCGGCTACCACGTGGACGACCCCGAGCGCTTCGGCGTCGTGGAGTTCGATCGCGAGGGCCGGGCCGTCTCCATCGAGGAGAAGCCCGAGCGCCCCAAGAGCTCCTACGCCGTCACCGGCCTGTACTTCTACCCGGGCGACGTGGCCGCCAAGGCGCATAGGGTGGAGCCGTCGGCCCGCGGCGAGCTCGAGATCACCACGCTCAACCAGATGTACCTGGAGGAGGGGACGCTGTCCGTCGTCACCCTGGGCCGCGGCTACGCGTGGCTGGACACCGGCACCATGGAGAGCCTCCACGAGGCCGCGGAGTTCGTCCGCGCCGTGGAGCACTCCCAGGATCTGCCGGTCTCGGTACCCGAGGAGATCGCCTGGGAGAACGGCTGGATCACGACCGCCGGGCTCGAGGAGGCCGCGAAGGCCTACGGCAAGTCGGTCTACGGGCAGCACCTGAAGAAGGTCGCCGCCGGCGAGATCGTCAACAGCCCGCGCGAGTACTAGCGCCAGCTTGTTTTCTTTTAGGGGTCACCGTTTATCTGGTGGCCCCTTTCGTTATGATTACGTTGACCATAAAGACAATATGATTGGGAGTGGATGTGTTAAGCGTCTACTTTGGCGATATGCCAGAAGCGATTTACAACACAGCGACATATTTCAAAAACTCTTACCGGTCTACTTGGATTACGGATCCCTATGCAGTCTCGATAATTAAAGATGTCGATCGATCGGATGTTGTCTCCGAAAACGTCATCGAAAGCCCCGTGCTTGGATCCATCTCCCCGCTCCAGCTTTCTGGTGGCGTGAAAACGCTGCTGCTTATGAGATTTGATCGTAAGCATATTTTTAACGCCTCTACCTGTGGTGACAACTGTGCCAAGTGGATTCTTGACATGGCGAAAGACCGCAAGCTCGTTGTGAATCT
>CALINZ010000269.1 GCA_938045085.1 uncultured Collinsella sp.
TCGCCAAAGCGCGAGCGAAAACGGCCGACGGTCTGGGCCGTCAGCGAGATCTCGGGCACGAGCACGCAGGCCGAACGGCCGGCTGCCAGCACGCGCTCGATGGCGGAGAGGTAGACCTCGGTTTTGCCGGAACCGGTGACGCCATCGACGAGCACCACGTCGCCGTGTGCATCCAGGCGAGCTCGCTCAATCTGCGCGAGCGCCTGCTGCTGGCCGTTGGTGAGTGCCACCGGCGCCTTACCGCTCGCCGAGGACAGCGTGGTCTGCTCGCTGCAGCCACGCCACGCACGGCGCTCTTCCACCACCACGACACCGCGTTTTTCAAGCGCCTTGATGGTCGCCGACATGCTGTTGTAGAGCAGGTTGAGATCGCGCGTCGTGACCGGTCCACACTGGAGCGCCTCGATGAGTTGGCGCTGGCGAACTGCAGTCTTGGGCGGCGTATAGTCGAAACCCTCGGGCGTGAGCATGACCCAGCGGTTTTGGATGGGTTTAACAGCGGGGCACTCAACCGTCCACACGCCGTCGTCACCCTTGACCACACGCGGGCTTCCACCCGGGGGCAAGAACAGGCGCAGACACTCGGAAAGCGTCGCAACATATTCGCGGCTCATCCAACGCGCGATGCGGGCGGCCTCTGCGGTAAAGAGCGGCTTGCTGAGGATGGCTTCGACGGCTTTAATGCGCGCGGGGTCGAGCGCGCTGTTGCCCTGCAGATCGCCCAGCTCGGGCGCAATGTCGACGATGTAGCCTGCGGCAGCACGGTTGCCAAAATGGACCAGGACCGTGGATCCGATCTGCGCGTCGCTAGCAAGGGGTTGAGGAATGCCATAGGCAAACGGCTCGGACAGCGCACGCGTCGGGATGTCGAGAACCACGCTCGCATAGGCGGCGATGGGCTCAGGTGCAGGCTTAGGCTGAGCCGAGGCAGCGGCAGACACTGGCTTCACCGGAACCTCCTCCGGTTCCGGCGAACCAAACAGCGACAGTTGCTCGGCCACGGCTCCAGCACCTCCTATCCCATACGTCTACAGAAACAAGAGCCCCGCTCGGGTGAACGGGGCTCGGATACATACGTTTGCGCAGCGATTACAGCGCCATCGTGCGGGCGCGGTCGATGCGCGCCAGGCAGTCGTCGCGGCCGATGAGCGCCATGGTCTCGCCCAGCGGAGGACTCACCATGTTGCCGCAGACGGCGACGCGCACGGCCTGGAACACCACGCGCTTCTTGAGGTCCATCTGCTCGGGCAGCGGCTCAAGCGCGGCGTCGATGTTGGCAGCCGTCCACTCGTTCACACCCTCGAGCGCGGCCTTGGAGGCATCCAGAATGACACCCATGCCCTCCTTGGCCAGGCCCTTGTTGACGGATTTCTCGTCATACTCGAGCGTCTCGGCCGTGGCAAAGATGGGAGCGGCGACGGTCACGGCGTCGGCCGGCATCTTGGTGCGCGGCTTGACGATGGCGGCAAGCGCATCGATCCAATCCTCGCCGTACTCGACATTACCCTCGATGAGACCCGCCTCGTGCAGCTCGGGGACCATGATCTCGTCGGCAAACTGAGCATCGGACATGCCGTTGATGTACTCGGCATTGACCCAATCGAGCTTCTTGGGGTCGAAGGTCGCCGGGTTCTTAGAGATGCGGTCGAGCGAGAACTTGCTGGCCAGGACATCGCGCGGGATGATCGTGGTCTCACCGTCGAGCGACCAGCCGAGCAGCGCCAGGTAGTTGACGAAGGCGTCGGACAGGTAGCCGGCGTCGCGGTACTCCTCCACCGAGGTGGCGCCGTGGCGCTTGGAGAGCTTCTTGCCGTCGGCACCCAAGATCATGGAGATGTGGGCGAACGTAGGCACGGGCGCGCCGAGGGCCTCGTAGACCATGACCTGACGCGGGGTGTTGGACAGGTGGTCGTCGCCGCGGATGACGTGGGTGATCTTCATCATGGCGTCGTCGACGACGGTCGCGAAGTTGTACGTGGGCGTGTCATCGGAGCGGAAGATGACAAAGTCGTCGAGCTCCTTGGCGTCGAAGGTCACCTCGCCGTGGACGGCGTCGTGGATGACGACGTCGCCGCGGTCCTCGGGCACCTTAATACGCAGGACGTAGGACTCGCCGGCCTCGATGCGGCGGCGGGCCTCCTCGGGATCAAGATCGCGGCAACGGCGCTGATAGCCCTGGAAGGGGTCCTTGCGCTCCTGCGCGGCCTTGCGGTCGGCGTCGAGCTGCTCCTTGGTGCAGAAGCAGGGATAGGCCTTGCCCTCGTCCCAAAGCTTCTGGGCGGCCTGCTTGTACAGGTCCAGGCGCTCGGTCTGGGCGTAGGGGCCAAAGTCGCCGCCCACCTCGGGACCCTCGTCCCAGTCCAGGCCCAGCCAACGCATGGCGCGCAGGATAATCTGCGTGTTCTCGTCGGTGGAGCGGGTGGGGTCGGTGTCGTCGATGCGCAGGATGAACGTGCCGCCGTTTGCGCGGGCGAAAGCCCAGTTATAGATAGCGGTGCGGGCGCCGCCGATGTGCAGCTTGCCCGTCGGTGAGGGTGCAAAGCGGACGCGAACGTCTGATGCCATGGAAATCTCCTCGATTGCAGGATGGATGTCTAACCGCATCAGTATAAAGCATCAAAGCAACCTCCGCACAAAGGGCACCGACCCAATCATTGGGGACAGACTTAAATGACCAGTCGTTGGAGACGTTCTTAGTTTAAGGCTGGTCATTTAAGTCTGTCCCCAATGAGTAGGTGCGGAAAGGGTGTGAATGTTTGATTTACGCGTTATGATGTGCCCTTGCATAGAGAGCCCGGCGGAATGGTAACGGTCGCCGGGACACGTTTTTGAAAGGACAATCATGTCAGAAGAACTTCGTTCCATCCCACCCCAACACGGGTCCTTTGTTTTTACGTCGGAGTCGGTGACCGAAGGTCATCCCGATAAGATCGCTGACCAGATCAGCGATGCCGTCCTCGACGCAATCCTCGCCAAAGAAATAGAGCTGCAGGAGCAGGGCTACATCGCCCCCAACGGCGTGCCCGCCAACGTGGAGAACGTCCGCTGCGCCTG
>CALINZ010000270.1 GCA_938045085.1 uncultured Collinsella sp.
TGACAGGTGCCAACTATACGCCTGATGACGGTCTGACGTTTTCGTCGCTGGTGATTATCGACTTGGGGATCGCGCGCGTATGGCGCGATGGCGCCGATGCCGATACCGTCAAGTTTGGCACGCGACCCTATGCGCCGCCCGAGCAGTATGGGTTTGGGCAGACGAGTGTGCGCAGCGACGTCTACGCACTTGGCGCCCTGTTGTTCTTCTGCCTGACGGGAGTCGACCCTAAACCAGGGCTCGACATGCGCGAGCAATGCGAGGCGCGCGGCATTCCCACTCCACTTGCCGATGCCGTCTGCATGTCGATGGCGCTCGACCCGGCCAAGCGTTTTGCGAGCGCGAAAGCGTTGGGACGGGCGACGTGCGCGGCATACGATCTGAGTCGCCCCGTGCGGCCTCCTGCGCCTGCGCCTGTCCGTACTTCGGCCTCGGAGACGTTGTTGACGCCCCAAGGGCCCCAGAACCCCGCAGGGCTTCCTAGACCTGCCACCTCCGCTGCATGCGGTCTGCTCTCTCGCGTTCCGGAGTCTCTGGGGCGCATTTGGAATACGCTCGTCTGCTTCTCGCTGCTTGTGTTCTTTGCCGGAAGTCACTTTGCCGTCTTTCATCCCACGGGAGCAAACCAAAGCTACCCGACGTGGCTTCTCGTAATCGAGTATTTTATCTTTGTCGATGGCCTTATGGTGCTTATGCATTTTGCGCTGCTCGATAAGCGCCGTCTTCGTCGGCGATTCGCACTGCTCGACAGCTATCGCGGTAAGAAACTCGCGAAACTCTGGCTCAAGGCATTGGGTGTGCTGCTCCTATGCATGATCGTCATAGTTGCGGTTGCCAATGTGACCGGCGTCGTCGATACCTCCGCTACCTAAAAGAAAAGGGCCCCATTGGGGCCCTTTGCAGTTGCACTTAGATGCGGTTCATCTGAGCGGCGACTTTGTTGTACCAGTCCTGCCACGTGGGCGGGCAGTACTTTTTGGCCGCTGCCGGGGTAAGGGTGGAGCCGTAGTTGGCGCCCAGATAGGCAACGTGAGCGGAGATGCCCTCGCTCCAGCTGCCAAAGCTGCGCCAACCGCCGCCACGTGCACTCCAGCCCCAGGCGTTGTAAGAATTGGCGCAATAAGCACCCTTGGTGCTTTCGATGCAGGCGATGGCGGGGGACCAACGGGGGTCGACACCGGTATTCCAAGCGGCGACGGCAAAGTTATAGCCCTGGCCTGCCATGGGGGAGCCGGCGAGATAATTGTCGATGCGGCTCGTCCACTCATTAATGAACGAATCGTAATCGGAGCTACCGGTATTGGCGTTGTTCACCGTGGTGTCGATGGTGGTGTTGGTGTTGGTGGCCTGGCTGCTGGAATTGCTGCCGCTTACGCCCTCGCCCGAGAGCTTTTCGGCGGCAGCGGCCTTATCGGCCTCAAGCTTGGCAAGCTCGGCGGCATTTTCCTGCTCGGCTTTTTCCTGTGCCTCGCTGCGGAGCTGCTGGGCCTGCGCCAGCGCATCCTCGGCGTTTTTCTGCTCTGCCTCAAGCTGTGACTTGGCCTGCTGGAGCTCGGCCTTGTTCTGCTCGAGTTCGGTTTGCATGTTATTGAGCTCTTCGATCTCGTCGACGCTCGAGCTCGTGATCTGGTTGGTGTATTTGCAGGTCGTGATGAACTCACCCAGGCTCTGCGCGTTGACCAGGAAGCTCACGATGGGATTGGTGCCCTTCTGATACTTGTACAGATCGCGCATGGCAGAGCTTGCCTTGGCCTGCTGCTCGGGAAGCTTAGCCTCGATTTCCTCGATGCTTGCCTCATTGGAGTCAATCTGCTTTTGCAGGTCATCGAGTTTGGTGCGGGCGTCGTTGTAGGCGCTCGTGGCGGCTTCGATCTTCTGCTGGGCTGCGGAAAGCTGGTCCTGCGTTGCCTGCGAGGCGGCATACGCCGCAACGGGGGAGAGCATCGGCGAGGCCGTCAGCGCAACGGCGAGCGCGGCGCTCGTGATGATACGAGCCGGCTTCGACGCAATGAGCGCTGCGGTGCAATGATTCGAATGCTGCATCCAGTCCCTCTGCAATCAATCGTAGGTTATGGTTCGAACGGTATTCTACTACTGCTTTCGACCTCAACTTGAACCTTAAAGGTTCCAAAGGGTCAAGTTGAACTTGAGGCTTTGGCTTTGACCTGCAGTTATGATGAATTGTTGAGAAACCATAGAGTTCAACTTTAACGTTACGGGGGCCTGTTTAAGAGGAGCTTTGGGCTGTAAAAGCTATCTCAACGTGGGGTTTTACAACTACAGCGTGCCCTCCTGGCGAGCCTGCTCAATCTCTTCGAGCGCCTCGGCGGGGGTGAACGAGCAAGTGCCGTCGCCGAGCTTGACCACCTGGATTTCGTCGCCGGTATGGACCTCTCCGCCCTTTAGCACCACGCCAAAAACGCCCTCGTGGGGAAAGATGCAGTCGCCGGCGAGATAGTAGATGGCACAGCGGGTGTGGCAGACCTTACCGATCTGACTGATTTCGACCAGGACATCGTTGCCAATCTTGAGCTGCGTTCCCAGGGGGAGCGAGAGTAGATTGATGCCTTGCGTGGTGAAGTTCTCTCCAAAGTCACCCTCGTGTACGTCGAGCCCGCGTGCCTGCGCCGTCTGGATGGACTCCGCGGCTAAAAAAGAGACCTGGCGGTGCCAATGTCCGGCGTGCGCATCGGTAGCGAGGCCAAATTGCTCGATGACGGTGTCGCGTCCATCGGCGACGGGCGACTTGCGAGTGCCTTTGTGCTCCGACGTGTTGATTGAGACGATACGGGCAGGCCCGTTGTAAGCATCGTTTGCGGTGCGTAGGGGAACTGCCGTCTGGGCACGATCCGCAAGTTCGCGCTTGGCGGCGTCAATGATGGGGTTGTTGATCGGATGAGCCTGGGGCACGGTGCACCTTTCGACGGGGCGGGCAACATGTTGAATCCTACAACAATGGTAGGTTCATTGCCCATTGTCATACAACGGTGAGCGCCGTCTTCGTGCTGGCCTTCGTGCTGGCATCCATGCTGTCCACCGGCGCAGGCTACATCA
>CALINZ010000271.1 GCA_938045085.1 uncultured Collinsella sp.
CGGGTGGTTTCTGATGCGGCGCGCTGCGCGCCCCGCACAGGCTAAAGCCCGTAACTAAAGAGGCCCGCCACCGTAAACGGTGACGGGCCTCAACGACGCGATTTGTGCGCTGGCTCGAGCTACGCGTTCTTTTTGCCCAGCTTAGCCTTAACCAGGCCGACCACGGTCGGGATGATCGACACGGCAACGATGCCGATAATCAGCAGCTCAAAGTGCTCCTGCACAAAGGGAATGCCGCCAAAGAAGTAGCCCAGCAGCGTAAAGACCGTCGACCAGGTAATGCCGCCCAGCACGTTGAAGATGACAAAGTTGCGCCAGTGCATGCCGCCCATGCCGGCGATAAAGGGCACAAAGGTGCGGATAAACGGGAAGAAGCGACCCAGGAAGATGGCCAGGTGGCCCCACTTGTCCAAGAAGTCCTCGGACTTTTTAATGCGCTCGGGCGTCATGGCCTTCACCTTGCCCGAAGCGATGATCTTTTTGCCAAAGAAGTGGCCGATCATAAAGTTGCACTGATCGCCCAGGATGGCTGCGGCCCATGCAGTGGCCAGAAGCGCCACGATATTAAAGCCGCCGTTGTGGGCAAAGAAGCCCGAGGCAAACAGCAGCGAATCGCCGGGAAGGAACGGGAAGAACACCACGCCCGTCTCGATAAAGATGATCAAGAACACGCAACCGTAGGCCATAAGCGGGCCGGCGGCGATCCAGCTGGCGATCGCGGTGCGCGGGTCTTTGAGCAGCTCGGCGATAAAATTGATGAAACCCATGAAGTAAAACCTCTCAGTTGTGGGCGCGGACACGTCCAAGTGACCAGTATACGGTTGCGGCGCCCCCTCGTGCGCAACCCCACAAAAGCATGACTCCATTACCAGCAAGTTTGCATAACTGACACCTGTTGCGCAATGCCGCCAAGATTGTTCTTCCTAATCCCTAGCGAATCGCTATACTTTATTGAATCGCATTGCCATGGCGCTAAGGGAGGGCGGCCGGTGAGCTTTATCAATACCATTCGCGAGGACATCAAGACCGTCCAGGCGCAAGACCCCGCCGCGCAAAACGGTCTGGTCATCTTCCTTTCCTATCCTGGCCTGCACGCCAAGTGGAACCACGTGCCCGAACACTGGCTCTGGGAGCACGGTCATCGCTCGCTCGCCCGTGTACTATCTCAAATCACCCGCCACATCACCGGCGTCGAGATTCACCCTGCCGCGCAGATTGGCAAGCACTTCTTTATCGACCACGCCATGGGCGTCGTCATCGGCGAAACCACCATCGTGGGCGACAACTGCGTGCTCTACCAGGGCGTTACGCTCGGCGGCACCGGCAACGAAACCGGCAAGCGCCACCCCACCCTGGGCAACAACGTCACCGTGGGCACGGGCGCCAAGGTGCTCGGCAACATTCGCATCGGCAACAACGTCAAGATCGGCGGCAATTCGGTTGTCGTTAAGGACGTGCCCGACAACTGCACCGTCGTGGGCGTGCCGGGGCGCATCATCAAGCGCAACGGCTGCCGCGTGTTCGAGGAGAGTTTCGACGCCAAGCAGCATCGCGAGTACATGCCCGATGACGCCGCCGAGCAGAGTGCCCTCAACCGCCAAGGCATCACCGAGAATGCCCGCCGCGTCAAGGAACTCGAGCGAGAGGTGGCCGAGCTCAAGGCCCTCGTCGCCAAGCTCGTGGACGAACGCTAGGAACGCAAGCGGCACAAAACAATATCGGCACCGACGCAAAAGGCGCGCCAGGGAATCAATCCCCGGCGCGCCATTCCTTTTGATGTGACATGCGGGACTGTCCCTTTGTCACATTATGCGAACTGACTCAGATAGAGGTCGGCATAAGCGCCCTCGGCAGCCAGCAGCTCCTCATGCGTGCCCTGCTCGATAATGTTGCCGTGATCCATGACCAAGATCAGGTCGGCGTCCACGATCGTCGACAGGCGATGCGCGATCACAAAGCTCGTGCGCCCGCGCATAAGCGCATCCATGGCACGGCCGATGGCAAGCTCGGTACGCGTGTCCACGCTTGAGGTCGCCTCGTCCAGGATGAGAATCGCCGGGTTGTTGAGCAGCACGCGTGCGATGGTCAGCAGCTGACGCTGGCCCTGGCTGATGCTTTCGGCATCGTTGGCCACGCGCGTGTCGTAGCCCTGCGGCATGGTGCGCACAAAGAAGTCGACCTGCGCGGCGCGCGCAGCCGCCACGATCTCGTCGCGCGTCGCCTCGGGGCAGCCGTAGGCGATATTCTCGGCAATCGTGCCGTCGAACAGCCAGGCGTCCTGCAGCACCATGCCAAACTGCTGCCGTAGCTCGCCGCGGTCCATGCGGCTCGTATCCACGCCGTCGAGCGTAATACGCCCGCCGTCAATCTCATAGAAGCGCATGAGCAGGTTGATGAGCGTCGTCTTGCCTGCGCCCGTGGTTCCCACCACGGCAATCTTCTGGCCCGGCTCGGCGGTAAACGACACGTCGCGCATAAGCGGCTTGTCGGGCGAATAACCAAAGCGCACATGCTCAAAGGAGACGCGGCCCTCCACGCGACCCGGCAGCTTGGCGGCCTTGCCCGGTAGCGGATCGGCCTCCATCTCGGGCTCATCGAGCAGGTCGAACACGCGCTCTGCACTCGCCAGCGCGCTCTGCAGCGAGTTGAAGGTAAACGACAACTGCGTCATGGGCTCGGACGCCTCGTAGATAAACTGGAAGAACGCCTGGAACACGCCGACAGTCATGTGACCGGCAACCAGCATGCTGCAGCCCACCAGCGCGATCACAATCTGCGCCAAACGGCCGATAAAGCGCACCGCAGGGCCGACGGCATTGATCATAAAGTCGGCCTTGGTACTCACACGAGCCAGTTCCTTCGAAGCCTCGTGCACCTCAGCGGAGCTCTGACGTTCGCGGTTAAACGCGCGGATCACCAGACGGCCCGAATAGCCTTCCTCGACCGCACTCGTAATCTTGGACACCCACTCTTGGCGCTCGCCCGTCACATCGTGTGTGCGGCGCGAGACGACCTTCGTCACCAGCAGCGACAGTGCCGTAAAGAACAGAAAGACGAGCGTAAGCTGCACGCTGAACACGAACATCACGCTCACAGCACCAACAACCGTGCCGATTGACACGAGCAGCTGCAGCAATCCGCGCTGCATGCTCTCGGACATCTTGTCCAGGTCGTTGGTCGCGCGGCTGACGACCTCGCCGGGACGATGCGCGTCAAAATAGGCGAGCGGCAGACGGTTGAGCTTTTGCGCGATGCGGTTGCGCAGGCGCAGATTGAGACGCTCAGCGACGCTCGACATCAAAAAGCTCTGGAGCGCATAGAACGAGGCAGCGGCAGTCCAGATCATAAAGTAGACGAAAATGGTCTTGCCGCAGTTCTCCCAGGTGATGCTGAAAGTGGTGTCGTTGGCAAACGCCACCTGAATGTGGCCCCACAGCTCATCGATCACGCGGGCGCTATATGCCGGCGCGGCGGTGTTAAAGATGACATAGAACACAATGCTCGCGAACACGATATAGAAGCGCCAATGGTCGCCGGCAGCCTCACTCCACAGGCGGCGCACCGTCGCCCAGGTGTCGCGGGGCGTCTCGTCCTCGTCTTCGTCGTCCACGTCGCGCATACGCTCTGCCTCGGCGCGGGCGCGCTCGTCCTCGGCACGTTCGTTTTCCTCGTAGAGCGCTTGGCGGCGAGCCTCGCGCTCGGCTGCAGCCTTGGCGGCGTCATCCAGCTCGGTCGACGCGGCAGTCGTTTCCTCGACCAGTCCCGCGGCAGCGGCGTCATCAACGCCGCCCTGCTTCTTGAGCTCCTCGGTCATGCTACTCACCTCCCTTCATCTGCGATTCCGCGATAGCGCGGTACACCTCGCAGGTTTCCATAAGCTCGTCGTGCGTGCCTAGGCCCACGATCTTGCCGTCTTTGAGCACCAC
>CALINZ010000272.1 GCA_938045085.1 uncultured Collinsella sp.
GGCGCCCGAGAGCAGGTGCGCGACTTTAACTACGAGCTGCGCCACCGCGGTCGCAAGACCGAGTGCGAGATCGACGCAAACGGCGTGCTGACCGGCACGTCCAAGAAGGTCTACCGCGGCACCATCGACCTCGTGCACGGTTGCAAGGGTGCAACCGGCACCGAGCGCGAGACGGTGCTTTTGGCCAACAAGGGCGTCGACAACAAGACCGTTCCCGTCATTCTCTGCGACGAGGACGACGTCGCCGGCAACCACGGAGCCACCATCGGCCACGTCCGCGACGAGCAACTGTTCTACCTCGCCTGCCGCGGCCTTGACCAAAACGCCGCCGAGGACCTGTTCGTCCGCGCCAAGCTGGAGGACGCCGCACTTTCCGCCACCGACGAGCGCACCCGCGCCGCCGTCGTCCGCCTGGGCAACAACCTGATCGACAACTTTGAAGAGGAGCTCGCATGATCGACACCGAGCACGTTAAATGCGATACCTGTACCGCACCGGAGCCTATGGAGCTCGACGCCAGTGACGAGGCCTCGCGCGGCTGGCCTACCGTCGACATCGAGACCAATCCCTACAAGGCACAGTTCCCGCTTTTCCAGCAGCACCCCGAGATCGCCTTCCTCGATAGTGCCGCCACCGCGCAGCGCCCCGCCTGCGTGCTCGACGCCGAGCGTGACTTCTATCAGCGCATGAACGCCAACCCCCTGCGCGGCCTGTACTCACTGTCCGTCGAGGCCACCGACGCCATCGCGAAGGTCCGCCAGCAGATCGCCGACCTCATCGGCGCCTCACAGGCCAACGAGGTCGTCTTCACCCGTAACACGAGCGAGTCGCTCAACCTGGTCGCCAAGAGCTTTGCACCCACGGTGCTCGAGCCCGGTGACGAGGTCGTCATCACCATCATGGAGCACCACTCCAACCTAATCCCGTGGCAGCAGGTCTGCCGCGAAACCGGCGCCAAGCTCGTCTACCTCTACCCCACCAAGACCGGCCAGCTCACCACCGAGGAGGTTCTTGCCAAGGTTGGTCCCAAGACCAAGATCCTGGCCGTGGGTCAGGTTTCTAACGTGCTGGGCGTCGAGAACCCGGTCAAGAACCTCGGCAAGCTCGTCCACAAGTACGGCGGCTATCTGGTCGTCGACGGCGCGCAGTCGCTGCCGCACATGCCGGTCGATGTGGCCGACCTGGGAGCCGACTTCTTTGCCTTTAGCGCACACAAGGCCATGGGCCCCATGGGCATCGGCGTGCTGTGGGGCAAGATGGACCTGCTGAACGCCATGCCGCCCATGCTCACCGGTGGCGAGATGATCGACTCTGTCACCGAGCAGGACGCCGTCTGGGCGCCCGTCCCCGAGAAGTTCGAGGCCGGCACGCAGGACGCCGCCGGCATCTTCGCCACGGGCGCCGCCCTTGATTACCTGGTCAACACGGTGGGTTACGAGAACATCCAGGCCCGCGAGCAGGCACTCGTCCACTATCTGATGGGCGAACTCATGCAGCTCGACTTTGTCCAAATCATCGGTTCCATCTACTGGGACAACCACCACGGCGTTGTGAGCTTTAACGTCAAGGGAATTCACCCGCACGACGTCGCGAGCATCATGGACATGGACGGCGTCTGCATCCGCGCCGGCCACCACTGCGCGCAGCCGCTGCTCACCTGGCTGGGCGTCGAGAACCTTGCCTGCTGCCGCGCCAGCGTGGCCTTCTACAACGACAAGGCCGACATCGACAAGTTCATCGCCGGCCTGCATCACGTTTGGAGCACGTTCAATGGGTAATCTGTACACCTCCACCACGTTTATGGAGCACAACTCGCACCCCGACTATAAGTACGAGATGGATGCTCCCACGCACGAGCACGACGGTATCAACCCCAGCTGCGGTGACGAGCTCACCTTGCAGCTACGAGTCGAGAACAACGTGATCGAGGAAGCCTCCTTTACCGGCCACGGCTGCGCCATCAGCCAGGCAAGCGCCGACATCATGGCCGACCTCATCACGGGCGAGACGGTCGAGGAGGCGCGTCGCTTGGCGGAACTCTTCCTCGCCATGATCCGCGGCGAGAAGCTCTCCGAGGACGACCTGGAAGACCTGGACGAAGCCGCCCAGCTCCAGGACATCTCGCACATGCCCGCCCGCGTCAAGTGCGCCGAGCTCGCCTGGCGCACCCTCGACGGCATGCTCGAGGGGCAAACAAACCAGTAGTTTATGCCCCGAATCCAAGGTTTTTGATTGCCGAGCCGCCCGATACGGGCGGCTCTGTTTTTACCTAATGAGCGCGAACGCACAAAGTCCGCGCGTCCGGCGCCCCGTCTGACATTTGCCACACAGCCAGACGCGAGCACGGGCGTTTTCCACAGCACCAAAGGCCTGCGGCAGGGCCCCGGGCCCGCCAAGCAATGCGCCAAGCCCCGTTCTGCGAAGCTCCGACTCGCTTCGCGCCTGCCGCAGACGGGTCCCATAGGGAGCGGCGTGCATTTTTGCGAGTATTCAGCACGCCAAGCTGTGTGTATACGCATCGAAAGCGTTAATCAACGTCTTTAGGCGCATATATATTGTGTTTTAGAACAAGCATCGCGGTCTGACGGGACGCAGGCACGTGCTTCGGGGGCGCAACGGCGGGAATCAATAGCTTCGGGACCCGTATGTTGCAAGATTGCGGCGGTGCCGACAGCAACACGATGCTGAAAACTCCGTTTTTTGCACGGCGCAGACGGGGGTAGGCACGGGCAAACCCGGACCGAGCCGTTATTTTATGCAAGATGACGATTGTTCTATGCATATTAAGAAGTGCAGTTACCGTACCAAGCTTTTGAACGCTGGTTGCGGCGTATGGACGACCCCAGCTGCGATGAACAGGCGACCTTACATCACGTTTCCGCCAGCCCGCATCGCCGTTCGCGCGCGGGCGCGCACGATACGAGAGACGGTACTTTTGCCAATCCCGGTATACCGCTCAATCTGGCGCACCGTAAAACCGGCATCGTGCAATCCAAGAATAACGATGTTGCGCTGCGCCGGCGGTGCAGTTTTAACCCCGTTGAGCGGAACCCCGAGGCTCTTCGCCATCTTGTCGGCAAAGGCGTGGCGTTCCCACTCCGTCTCTTTCATATCGCCCAGCGCTGGCTCGCCGCCGTCGGGCGTCGAAAGCGAATGGGTAATAAAGCCCTCGGCAGAACCAAAAAGCTCAAGCACGCAAGAAGGATCAGAAAATCCCCTCGCGACATCAGCCGCGTCACCGTCGTAAGCGCACAAATGCTCCGCAAAGCTGCTCCAGGGGTAACGCTCGATTAGGCTCATGCCCGCCTCCTGCGGATCGGTGTGAACGGAGCGAATAGCCTCCATCACCTGCCAGTCGGTATCGAGCGAACGCCGGTCAAAACGGTTCTGGAACAGATGGCCTGTGCGCCCCGTGCGCTTATTGAACCGCCGCGCGTACGTCAAAAGCAGCCAGTGCATCGCCGCGCTCATCGCGTCCTCGTAATCTGCAAGTACCAAATGCACGTGATTGCCCATAAGGCACCAGGCGATAACCGTCACACCCTCCTCCCGGCAGCAGTCGCGCATCAGTTCCAAAAACTCCCACCGGTCTTCATCGCCCTCAAAGATGAGCTGCTTGCCCGCACCGCGGGCACAGACATGGTAAAAGCCGGTAACCGTTCTCCAAACGCGCTGCATGGCGCTCCCTTCGCCGGGATCTGCTTGCCATCCAATACAGCACGATTGAAGCGTGCCATCAAAACATTCACGCAAAACAATACACTCGCGCGGCCAAAGGCAGTAATCAGGCGGCGAACGGCACCGTTGCAACAGGTCAACCCCTGCAACGCTTACAAGAGCCGACCAAAAGCTTGCCCAAAACGGACCCCCTCTACGGAAGTTCACGACCACAGAACATAGAGTTAAACCGTTTCAATTAAAACTTCCG
>CALINZ010000273.1 GCA_938045085.1 uncultured Collinsella sp.
CACGGACTCCATCAATCCTGACAAATTAATTGAATCCTCGGTGGAATCGTGTGACTACCCTTCTACTTATGAGGAACGGCTAGACCATACGCCGACCACGGAGAATCCCAATGGCAAATGGTTGAGCGATCGAGGGGAGTCGATGTTTATTCCCACAGCCGATAGAATCCGCGAGATTCTTCGAAACAAAGGTCTTGAGGGCATCATTTACAAGGATGGAATTCCTGACTTCAACCCTATCTCTGAGGCGAAAGTAACCATACAAGGCATGAGCCAGCATAGGCTTTCGCTGAGCAGCGAAAACGGCGAGCGCATTGTCGGCAACTATGAAAAAGCAGACATAGAATGCGCAAAGGCTTGGAGCCTTGAGCAACGCGATGGCAAAGATGATTGGACGCACCAGGATGTCAAGAAATGGCGCGAGGCAAATGGATACACCTGGCACGAGCACAATGACATGAAGACGTGCTCTCTTGTTCCGACCGAGGTTCACAAGGCGTGCAGCCATCTCGGCGGCGTAAGCGAAATCAAAAACATTCTGAATCAGATTGGCGGCTTCGATGATTAACAGCATGAATCTATGGGGCAGAGATTTCTCGCTCCCTGTCTATTACGAGTGCAACTCGGACCAAGACGTCCTCGACATTCAAAAGGGGGCAAAGGACGCCCTGCTTGCAAGCTGGGATACCGTTGAGGACAGCAAGGAAGCGATCGAAGATTATTGCCTCGAAAGAGACGACGATCAGATCGAGGGCCCCATTACAAACATTTTTAGATACGTTATTCCGACCAGCATTGTGGTACTTCGAAGCGATGATACTCGCAAAGCGGCACTCATGTGCAACTATCGCTTTGACCCCGAACATGGGCTTGCTGCGGTATTTGAAAACGAAAAACTTACGGCCGTCGTCCCCCAAGACGAGCTCTAGGTCAATCATACGCAGACAGAAAAACGAAAACCGAGGCCGCTCCAGCGCACGCTGGAGCGGCCTCGGCCTCTTTTATGTATGCTCAACGAGGTAGCTAAAATAGCCCCGTCCCAAATTAGCTACCCCAGCCCCTTTTTAAGTTGCGGTGAAATAGGGACTGTTTGCCGGGTTTATTGGGCCCAGCAGTCCGTATTTCACCGCAACTGATGAGGGAACGTGATTAGGCGACGGGCTTGGCGCGGCGTATGGCCGGGAACAGCACGGTGATGGCGAGGATGACGCCCACGACGGTAATCGCCCCGCCCACGAAGCCGATCCAAGCGATACCGGGACCCGAAACCACGGCGCCGCCGATTGCGGTTCCCGTGCCGATACCCAGATTGAACAGGCCCGAGAAGATCGACATGGCGACAGCCGACGAATCCGCCGGCGTGTTCCTGATGAGCTCGGCCTGGAACGCCACGTTAAAGGCCGTGGCGCAGCAGCCCCACAGTGCGCAGACGGCAAGCACTGCCGCGAGCGACGATGCGGCCGGACCCATGAGCAGCAGGGCCGCCGGCACGCCGGAGAGCGTAATAGCCAAGAACGGGAAGCGATGCCCATCGAACAGGCGGCCAAATAGCCAGCTTCCGAGCAGACCAGAGCAGCCAAACGCCGTCAGCGTCATGGTGATGGCGCCCGCGTCGACGTGCGCGACCTGTGCCAGGAAGGGCTCGATATAGCTGTAACCCGCGTAGTAGCCGGTCGCCATAAAAACCGTGACCGCGTAGAGCGCGATCAGGAGCGGGTTCTTGAGCAGCTCGGGCAACTGTTTGAGCGTAAAACGCTCGCCCGCCGGCATAGCGGGGAACACCGTGGCCTGGTACACCACCGCAGCGGCAGAGAGGGCCCCAACCACGGCAAACGTCATACGCCAGCCCACGGCCAGGCCTATGGCGCGACCGAGGGGCAGGCCGAAGATCTGTGCGATGGAAGAGCCCGTGGCGATCATGCTGATGGCGAGCGCCCCATGGCGCGTGTCAACCAGACGCGACGCCATGATCGAGGCGACCGACCAGAACACGGCATGCGCGCAGGCAACCACCAGGCGTGCGCAGACCAGGATGGGATAGGTGGGCGCCACAGCGGACAGAAACTGGCCCAGCGAAAACACGGCCAGCACGCCCAGCAACATCCGCTTGAACTCGAAGCGCGAGGCAAACACCATGAGCGGCAACGACAGCAGCATGACGCCCCAGGCATAGACCGAGATCATGATGCCCGCCTGGGCCTCGGTGAGCGAGAACGACGCGGCGATATCAGTCAAAAGGCCGATGGGCATAAACTCCGACGTGTTGAACACGAACGCACAGCAGGTGAGCCCGACGAGCGGGAGCCACTGCCTGAGCGTGATGCCGTCTTGCCTTGCCTGACTCATATATAACGTCTCCAATCATTTTGAGCGGAGGCGATTATATAGCAACGGCCCCGCATCCGTCAGCAACAGATGCGGGGCCGAAAACAATTCGATACACAGAGGCTGCGCCGTCAATAAAAAACTAAGCCAACCCCAGCAATATGCCCGCCGAATGCACGACAAACGCCACGATCCAGGCGACCGTCACTTGAAACGCGAACACGGCAACGGCGTAGCGTCCGCCCAGCTCGCTCTTAACGGCACCGATGGCTGCCACACAGGGCGGGTATAGCAGCGTAAAGACCAAGAACACGTAAGCGGTGAACGGCGAAAACATGGTCGACAGTGCCGCGGGCGACGTAGCACCCAAAAGCACGGTGAGGGTCGAGATGACACTCTCCTTGGCGATAAGTCCGGTGACGAGCGCCGTGGATGCACGCCAGTCGCCAAACCCAAGCGGCGCCAGCGCCGGTGCGATAATGCTACCCAGACCGGCAAGTAGGCTCTGCGACTGATCGGCGACCACATTAAAGCGAATGTCGAACGTCTGAAGGAACCAGATAACCACGGTAGCGGCAAAGATAATGGTAAAGGCCTTGGTAATAAAGTCCTTGGCCTTATCCCATGCCAGCATCACCGTCGTCTTGACGCTCGGCAGGCGGTAATTGGGGAGCTCCATGATAAACGGCACCGGGTCGCCCTTAAATGCCGTGCGGTTGAGCACCAGGGCGGCAATGCAGCCGACCACGATGCCGATCAGATAGAGCGAAACCATGGCGGGAACTGTCGCCTGCGGGAAAAACGCTCCGCACAGCAGACCGTAGACCGGCAACTTGGCCGAACAGCTCATGAACGGCGTGAGCATGACCGTCATCTTGCGGTCGTGCTCGGATGGGAGCGTACGGGTCGACATGATAGCCGGCACGGTGCAGCCAAAACCGACGAGCATGGGCACGAAGCTGCGGCCCGACAGACCAAAGCGACGCAATACCTTATCCATGACAAAGGCCACGCGCGCCATGTAGCCGGAGTCTTCCAGAATGGAGAGGAACAAGAAGAGCACGACGATAATCGGCAGGAAGGTCAGCACGCTGCCCACGCCCGTAAGCACGCCGTCGACAGCCAGCGAGCGCACCACGTCGTTGGTGCCGAACGCTTTGAGACCCGCATCGGCCGAGGCGATGATGACAGCAATGCCGTCCTCCATAAGTCCCTGCAACGCCGCGCCGATCACGCCAAACGTCAGCCAAAAAACAAGGCCCATGATCACCAGAAACGCTGGAATGGCTGTGTAACGACCCGTAAGGATGCGGTCGATCTTGACGGAGCGCACGTGCTCGCGGCTCTCGTGCGGCTTGACAACACAGCGCCCGCACACGTCGCCGATAAAGCTAAAGCGCATATCGGCCAGCGCGGACAGGCGGTCGGTGCCGGCCTCGCCCTCCATCTGGGTAATGATGTGCTCGATGGCGTCGAGCTCATTGCGATCCAGGTGAAGCGCCTCGGTCACCAGCTCGTCGCCCTCAACCAGCTTGGTCGCCGCAAAGCGCACCGGGATGTGCGCCGTCACGGCATGGTCCTCGATCAGGTTGGCAATGCCGTGGATGCAGCGATGCAGTGCGCCGCCGTCCGAGCCATCGGGCGCACAGAAGTCCAGGCGACCGGGGCGCTCGCGGAACCGCGCCACGTGCAAGGCATGATCCACCAGCTCGCCGATACCCTCGTTACGGGCAGCGCTAATGGGGACAACAGGCACGCCCAACAGGCTCTCGAGCAGGTTGACGTCCACGGCGCCACCGTTGGCCGTCACCTCGTCCATCATGTTGAGCGCGATGACCATGGGGCGGTCGAGCTCCATAAGCTGCAGCGTCAGGTACAGATTACGCTCGATGTTGGTGGCGTCGATGATATCGATGATGGCGTCGGGATGCTCATCAAGGATAAACTGGCGACTCACGATCTCCTCGCCCGTGTACGGCGACAGGGAGTAAATGCCAGGCAGGTCGGTAACGCTTGCCTCGGGATGGTTACGGATGGTGCCATCTTTGCGGTCGACCGTCACGCCGGGAAAGTTACCAACATGCTGGTTGGAACCCGTAAGCTGGTTGAACAGCGTGGTCTTACCGCAGTTTTGGTTGCCGGCGAGGGCAAAATGCAGCGGTGCGCCCTCGGGCACGGCCGTCTTGGCAGCACGAGGCGAATACGTCCCCTCGCCCAGGGCCGGATGCTCCGTCGTGCCGATTGCTGCGTTAGCGCGCGGACCCGTATCGGTGTCATGGATACCCACGAGCTCGATGCGAGCGGCATCGTCCTTGCGCAGTGTCAACTCGTAGCCACGCAGGCGAATCTCGAGCGGGTCACCCATGGGGGCGTACTTCATCATGGTGACTTCGGTGCCCGGTGTTAGGCCCATGTCCAAAATATGCTGTCGGAGTGCTTGGTCATCCGATGTCACAGATGCGACGACGGCGTCCTTTCCAATCTCGAGTGTATCGAGCCTCACGTCCGTGTTCCTCCCCCGGCGCCCACAGGGCGTTGCATTTTGTTTATCTTGGCTAACCGTTTGCCATGGCTAACCAATTTTAACCATGCATGATAGCGCGAACATACAACAACGTTCAATCGACAGATTGCCGCTCTGGCGGGCTTGCAGCGTCAAGTGGTTACGGCGTTTGGTAAAACGCCGTAACTAAAACCCGTGGCGCTCCAGGAAGCGGAAGGCTAGGCGAATCCAAGGACGGACAGCCGCCTGCTTGTCCTCGTTGTCGACCGCGGTGTTGGCGTTGCCGAGCGAAAGGCCGTGGCCGCCCTGGTCAAAGACGTGCATCTCGCAAACG
>CALINZ010000274.1 GCA_938045085.1 uncultured Collinsella sp.
ATTAAGAACCTGACCGGCAAGACGGTTGTTATCAAATATGGCGGAGCCGCCATGGTTGATGAGCAGCTGCGCCGCGACGTGATGAGCGACATCGTTTTGCTCAAGATCATCGGTATGCGCCCCGTCATCGTGCACGGCGGCGGCAAGGCTATCAACGAGGCGCTGAGCCATTACGATATTCCCGTCGAGTTTAAGAACGGCCAGCGCGTGACCACGCCGGCGACTATGGATATCGTGCGCGAGGTGCTGGGCGGCAAGGTTAACCAGGAGCTGGTTGCTGCCATCAACCACCACGGCAACCTGGCCGTGGGCGTGTCGGGCAGCGATGCCGGCACGCTCATCGCCGAGCCGCTCGACCCCGAGCTCGGTCGCGTGGGCAAAGTGACGCACGTCAACACCGACTATATCGAGCGCTTACTCGATAGCGAGTACATCCCCGTCATCGCTACCGTCGCGGCGGGGGAGGACGGCGGTTTCTTCAACATCAACGCCGACACCGCCGCCGGTGCCGTTGCCGCGGCGCTCCACGCGCATAAGGCGATCTTTTTGACCGATGTCGATGGCCTGTACAAGGACTTTAGCGACAAGGACTCGCTTATCTCCAACCTAACGCTCGACGAGGTTAACGAAATGCTCTACGGCGGCGAGGTCGATAAGGGCATGATTCCCAAGCTGCGCGCGGCCGTCGATGCGCTTACCGGCGGCGTATTTCGTGCCCACATCATTAACGGTACTACGCCGCATTCGCTGCTCCTGGAGCTGCTGACCGATGCCGGCGTCGGCACCGTGATCCATTCCACCGAGACGGCTTACGAGTTCGATACGCATCCGCATCCGCTTTCGACGTTTGCTGCGCGTCTGACCGAAAACCTTGACGAGGTCGAGAAGCTTCAGACGGTCTAGCTGACCCGCAGCCGCCCCATTCCTGCACCCATAGCCCCGCGCCGTCTGGCGCCCAACGAAAGGCATCCCATGTCACTTGCAGCTCAGCAATCGCTTGAATCCCATTACGTTATGCATACCTTTGGCCGCTCTCCGGTCGAGTTTGTCGAGGGTCACGGCATGAAGCTCACCGGCGACGATGGCCGTGAGTACCTCGACTTTCTTGCCGGCATCGGCGTGTGCAGCCTAGGTCATGGCGACCCGGCTGTGCTCTCGGCGCTCGAGGCACAGACCAAAAAGCTCATGCATGTCTCCAATTACTTCTACATCGAGCAGCGCGGACAGGTCGCGGCGCTGCTGTCCAAGCTTGCTAACGACGACGTAGATGGTGCGCGCGTGCTTGCCGATGCCGTTGTCGCCGGCGATGAGACCACGGCAGCTGCTCTTGGTGCCCCGGCTGCGGATGAGCAGGTTTGGGAGACCTTCTTTGCCAACTCTGGCGCCGAGGCCAACGAGGGCTCGATGAAGCTCGCGCGCCTGTACGCCAAGCGTGCCGGTAATGGCGGCAACACCATCGTGTGCATGCGCGGCGGGTTCCACGGCCGTACGCTCGAGACCATTGCCGCCACCATGCAGGATTGGCTGCAGGACAGCTTCCGCCCACTGCCGGGTGGCTTTGTGGCCTGCACGCCCAACGATGTCGATGAACTGCGTGCGATCTTTAAGCAGCTGGGCAGTGAAATTTGCGCCGTGATGCTCGAGCCGATCCAAGGTGAGAGTGGCGTGCACCCCATGACCGAGGAGTTTATGGCGGCGGCGCGCGACCTGGCACACGAAGTGGGCGCCGTGCTTATCGCCGACGAGGTCCAGTGCGGCATCTTCCGCTCTGGCAAGCCGTTTGCATTCCAAACCTATGGCGTGGAGCCTGACATCATGAGCCTTGCCAAGGGCATTGCCGACGGCGTGCCCATGGGTGCCGTGGTGGCAAAGAAGGAAATCGCCGACGTCTTTAAGCCCGGCGATCATGGTTCGACCTTTGGCGGTAGCTGCCTGGCCATCACGGCGTGTGCCGCGACGCTCTCCGCGCT